>CAZTDL010000669.1:0-2763 GCA_964612775.1 uncultured Lentisphaeraceae bacterium | reverse complement strand
CGGTGCGCGTCGAGGTCGCGCGCGATCAGGCGGCGCAGATCGCCGAGCACCTTAAAAAAGACTTGGAACTGGACCGTGTGCTGTTCATCTTGGGCGGTTGGACCAACGGCGGCTACGACTGCCGCCACCCCGACATCATGCCGGCCTCGCCCGAATGCGGCGGCAACGCGGGATTGGCCGACTGCGCGCGCCGCGTGGGGCAGCTCGGCTACACGCTCGGCCTGCACGACAACTACCAGGACATGTACCGCGACGCGCCCTCGTGGGGCGGACAGTGGCTCATGCGTGACCGCGAGGGCCAGGTGCGCAAGGGCGGCCGGTGGCTGGGCGGCCGGGCTTATCTGACCTGCTCCAAGAAGGCGCTGGAACTCGCCGAGCGTCCGCAGAACCTGCCCGAGGTCGCCCGGATTGTCGGGCCTTGCGCCTATTTCATCGACACCACGTATGCCGTCGGTCTTCAGGAGTGTTTCGCGCCGGAGCATCCGCTCACGCGCGCCGACGATCTGCACTGGAAGGTCGAGCTGTCGAAATACGCCCGCAGCCAATTCGGCATGTTCGGTTCCGAATGCGGCCGCGAGTGGGCCATACCGTGCTCCGACTTCTTTGAGGGCCTTTCCGGCGTCAGCGGCGAACTCTATCACCACCCCGAAATCATGCGCGAACTCGGCGCGACGCAAGTGCCGGTCTTCGAGATGATTTACCACGACTGCATCCAGATCTACGGCAAGTACGGCTACCGCCCCGAAAAGGCGACCGCCTATGTTCTGAACCATCTGCTGGACGGACGGCCGCTGAACTATCACCAGTTCCCGCCCGGCCTCTACTGGCGAAACACGGCGGGCGAGGAAACGTTCCGCGCACAGCCAAGTGTCGCAAAATTCGAAGCGGCCGGACCGCGCGCGTTCCGCATCAGCTATCGTTGGAAGGTCGAAAAAGCGCTGCCGGGCGCTTGGCACGCGATGGTGCATTTCACCCATCCCAACGGCCGTATCCTTTTTCAAGGCGACTACGCGCCGCAGCCGCCCGCGGGGCAATGGCAAACGGGCGTGATCGAAGCCGGACCGTTTGTGGTGACCGTCCCGTCACAGATCAAGCCCGGACCGGTGGACATCCGCGTGGGGCTGTTCAAACCCAAGGAGGACGTGCGCGCCAAGCTGGACGGCACGGACGACGGCGAGCGCCGTTATCTGGTCGGCCGTCTCTTGGTGAAAACTGACGGAATCGCCTTCGAAGCGGCAAAGCCGGCCCCGGCAGACGCTGCAGAGGGATTCTTTGTGCGCGCCGACAACGGCTGGGCCGAGGGTCTTCATCCGCTCGACCGCTTCGTCAAAAACACGCACGAGATTCTCTCGCCGCTGAACCGGCTCACCGCGCGGATGCCGCTCTCGGAATACGAGTGGCTCACGCCGGACCGCACGGTGCGACGTTCCGTGTTCGGTGACGGATCGATCTGGGCCATCGCGAATTACGGAACGTCCGACTACACGTATCGCACGGCACGCTGGGGCGACGTGGTGCTGCCGCCCAACGGATTCTTCGCCGAAGCGCCGGGCTTCGTCGCTTTCGCGGCCAAGCGCTTCAACGGCCGCGATTACGCGCAAGCGCCGCTGTTCACGCTTCAGAGTCTCGACGGCCGCACGCTGGAAAGGTCGCGCCGCGTGCGCGTCTTCCACGGCTTCGGCGACTCGGCCTTGGCGTGGGACGGCAAGACGCCGGACGTCAAGCGCGAGACGGTGCTGACGCGAAGCTGGCTGGAAAGCGTGTTTTGATGATCGGCAAAAGCGGACAAGACCGAATGTCGGCAAACGCGGTTTGGAGTGCGCCAGCAAACGCTGTTTCGCGCAGTGCCGTCTTTCAGGTGGCGCAAGAAAAAAAGAGAAGGATTGGAGACACAAGAATGAAAAAAGAATGGCTGTCGATGGCGGCGATTTGTTTGTGCGGCTTGTTCACGGCGGAGGCGGAGGCGCAAGTGCCGATCCCGCCGCGCATGAAAATGGGCGCGTATTATTTCGCGGGATGGGCGGGAAAAAGCGCCTACGACGACGGTTCGGTCTCGAACGCGTGGGCAAAGGGCATGCCGACGCATTTCACCAAACTGTTGGCCACAACGTTCTCAGGACGCACGCCGGTCTGGGGGTGGCGCGACGACACGCCGGAGCTGATGGAGCGGCAGATCGATCTCGCGGCGGACAACGGTGTGGCATATTTCTCGTTCTGCTGGTACTGGCACGACAACAAAAAGCCGATCAACCCGCAGGCTATTGCGGATGATCCGAAACACGCGCCCATGAAGCTGTTCATGGAAGCCAAAAACAACAGCCGCATGGAGTTTTCGCTGCTGATCGCGAACCATGGCGGGTTTGAGATCATCGGTACGGACGCGTGGAAACAGGCGGCTGATTTCTGGATCGCGAACTACTTTAAGCATCCGCGCTACCTGCGCTTGGACGGCAAGCCGGTGGTCGTGATCTTCTCGCCGAAGGGTGCGGACAAAGCGGGATTGTCCTATCTGCAGGAGGCCGCGAAAAAGGCGGGGCTTCCGGGCGTGGCGATCGCGGGATGCGGCGGCGGTCGGGCGGAAGACGGCTATTCGATCCGGACGCACTACAACGTGACGCCGAAAGGCACATGGGGCGGCGGTTCCGAGCACCACACCTATCAGGAACTGATCGACGCCGACGCGGCGGCGTGGCAGGCGGTGCCGGAGCAGGCGTTCATCCCCGTTGCGACGCAGGGCTGGGACCGGCGTCCATGGGAGGCGAA
>CAZTDL010000668.1:0-2773 GCA_964612775.1 uncultured Lentisphaeraceae bacterium | reverse complement strand
ATGCCCACAAAGATCGGGGAGTCCTGGAAAAGGGAAATGGGGTTTGTGTGTGTGGTCGTATTGTTAAAGATCAATCCGCCCGGATTCAGCCATGACGTGGCGAGCGTACCGCCGTACAGGCTTACTGGGCCGGTGCCCATGGCACCGCTGGCCTGTATGTTGACCTTGCACCAGTCCCTGTCGTTGGCTCGGATCGTCAGCCCGCCCGAGAAGCTGTTCGCTCCGTTGTCCAAGGTGATGCCGCCATCCTGGTTTAGCTTTTCGATGGATCCTTGGCCCGAAATGACGCCCGAAAGGGTCAGTCCATAGGTGCCTATCTGCATGTTCAGTGTCGTGCCGGCGGGGATTTCAATGGGATTGCTCACCACACACGTGGCTGCCCGTTCCAAGAAGAAACGGGGCTGCGTCTCGCCGTTGGTCACGACTTGCAACTGGCCGCCGCTCAGGTTGAAAGCCGGTTTGGTTGCGCCGTTGTTCAGGAACTCCAGCCGATTCAACACAAAGGGGTCGGCGATGTCTTGCGTCTGGCAGGTGCGGACATTGCCGTCCAGTTGAATCAACGTGTCACTCGAGCCGGTCGGCACACTGCCGTCCGGGTTCCAGTTTTCGACGGTGGACCAGTTGTTGTCCGTTCCGCCGCCGTCCCAGGTGAAGGTGGCGGCCGACATCCGCGAAATCGTCAGAACAAAGGTCCCAACCACACCCACGAAACGTTTGTCGATTATCATCATAATCTCACTTTATACATTGTTCACCAAGGCTACGCGGTTCTGCCTGACTGAAAAAACGTTTTGCCCGCAAAAGGGTGCCGTACGATCAGAATACCGTTGTCGAAAAAAATGAAACGTGCCCAACACCTTGTATAAACACTAAACGCCATTTAACAAAATTCATGGTAGAGGGATTCACTATCGATCATCAATAGTCATTTCATGCAATAAGCGGACATTTTGTGCATTCTGTCGTGTCCAGAACGTCTGGATAGTGGTAAAATGAGTGTCATGAATCGGCGCAAACAGATTTTCTTTCTGTTGTCTTGGAACGATTATCGCATCTTTCAAGGCATCAGCCGCTATGCGCACGAAGCGAGTTGGCGGATGGATACGCGCCATTTTTTCACCAATCAGATTCCGCGGGACCGCGTGTTTCACGGTATGATCGCCATGGGACATCGCGATCCGGCGGTCAATGCGTTTGTACGGGAGAAGGCGCAGACCGTCCCGACCGTTATTTTGGGTACCGATTCGCCAGGTGTCGATGCCCCGAAGGTCGTACCGGACAACCGGCGGATCGCCCGGCTTGCGGCCCAGCACCTGTACGATCTTTTTCATAAGGATTACGGCTGGTTCGCTTGTGACACGTCGCCGTCGGGTATGGAGCGGAAAGAGGCTTTTCAGGAACGGCTGGGCGAATTGGGTATGGCGTGCGTCGATCTTTCGGGCGCGCGGTCGCCTTACCACCCAGCGGTGACGCTTGCGCTCTTGAAGGCGTGCCGTAAACCGATCGGTGTTCTGTGCCGGGATGATCATGATGCTGCGGTTCTGCTTGAGCTGTGCCAAGAGGCCCGTTTGGTGGTGCCGGAAGAGGTCGCGGTCGTCGGTGTCGGCGACCTCGAATCGCTTTGCTCGTTTTCGACGGTACCCACGACCAGTGTTTCTCCAGACATGGACACACTTGGGTATCAGGCGGCGATGGTTTTGGACCAGCTTATGCAGGGGAACCCGGTTCCCGAAATAACCGTTGTGCCGCCGGGGCCGCTGATTCGGCGCTATTCGACAGGGTGTTTGGCGATCACCCATCCGAACCTGCAACAGGCGGTCCGCGAAATTGATACCCGGTTTAACGAGGCTCTGACCATGGAAGAGATCGCGTCGGCGGCAGGGGTCTCGCGTCGTCAACTCTATACCCTTTTCCAGCGGGAGATGCGTGGATCACCCCACCACTATATTTTGGATGTGAGGCTGGAGTACGCCAAAAAACAGATTGGGGAGCGCGTATTGCCGCTGCATCAGATTGCGCGGAGCTGCGGCTTCAACACCGCACGCACCCTGAACCGGGTGTTTCAGCAGCGCTTCGGAATGTCTCCGTCCAAGTGGGCCAAGATCGGACAGGGTCGCCCGGTGTGATGCGGTACGGGGGCCGGAATGCACGAAATGTCTGTCTTTTGCATGAAATGACGCTTGTCGTACAACAGCAACAAGCCTATCCTTTTTTCCATGGTGGAGCGATCTATCAGCGGCTGGATGCCGAAATAAATAAGGAGAGAATGATGGGCAACACGATAGGGTGCAATTTTCCAAAAGTCGGTATTCGTCCCGTAATCGACGGACGGCGCAAGGGGGTGCGTGAGTCATTGGAAGATCAGACCATGAATATGGCCAAGAGCGCGGCCAAGTTGATTTCCGAGAATTTGAAATATCCAGACGGTTCGCCCGTACAATGCGTGATTTCAGACACCAATATCGGCGGCTGCGCCGAAGCCGCCGCCTGCGCGGCGAAATTCGAGCGTGAAAATGTCGGCGTGTCGTTGACCGTGACGCCCTGCTGGTGCTACGGGACCGAGACCATGGACATCAATCCCTATCTTCCTAAAGCGGTGTGGGGATTCAACGGCACGGAGCGTCCTGGCGCGGTGTATCTGGCCTGCATGTTGGCGGGGTACACGCAAAAAGGCCTGCCCGCCTATGGCATTTATGGGCAAGAGGTGCAAGACCGCACCGATACCTCCGTACCGGCCGATGTGCGCGAAAAGCTTCTGCGCTTCGTCAGGGCC
>CAZTDL010000667.1:0-2779 GCA_964612775.1 uncultured Lentisphaeraceae bacterium | reverse complement strand
AGGCGGCGGTAGAGATCGGGCGGCAGTTGGCTGGCGATGGCGTCGCCGACGCCGATGGTGTCCGCGCCCTCGCTGAGTTGGGCCAGCGCGAAACGGATCGCGGTCTTCGTGCAGCGCGCCATCAGCGTGCGGCAGGCGTCCTCGTCGTCCATCAGATCCATGAGAAAGTCCTGTACCCCGCGCAGGTCGGCGGCTTCGGCCGCCGGGCCTTCGACCCAGCCGAGGATCGAGCACTCGCCTCCGACGCGTTCCTTGAAGGCGCGCACGGCGAGCAGACGGTCGCGCATCCGTTCGCACGCGTATGGATCGGGATCGTCGCGCAGCGGCGAGAGGTCGTGAATATCCGGGAGCGGCGGATGCTTGCAGGTGGGCGCGTGATTCGCTTCGTAGTGAATTTCCGCGCCGAAACCTTGCGCCTCGCGGTAGGGGTCGGAGATGGCGCTGACCTGATCGAACCCGAAGTCGTCGCGGCAGCGTAAATTGGCCTCCACAAGCACGCGCCAGTCGGAGGCAAAAGCGGCGTAATTCGAGCCGATGTGTTCGGCGGCGAATTGCATCAGGATCGGCACGCGCGGCAGGAAGTCCGCGGGTTGGCATCGAAGTGTGGCGAAATAGCGTTCGAGTGAGTTCATAAAATACCCGCAGAAAAAAACCGTTTGTTCGCCCGCGTTTTCACAGTTCCCAGCCTTCGCGGCGAAAGCCTTTAATGTAGCGGTTGGCCTCTTCGTTGTTGGTGACGCGCATGGCGGCTTCATCCCAGACGATGCGCCCGTCGACGCGTTTGGCGATGTTGCCGAGCAGCGTGAGTTCGGTCAATCGCGCGGAATAGGCGAAATCGGCGCATGCCTTGCGGCCCTCAACGATGGCGTTCAGCCAATCGCCCTCGATGCCGCCCTTGGGGCGAGGCATCGTTTGGGGCGGCCGCGTGAACGCCTTCATGGCGGGTTCGGGAATGATGCGGGGGCTGTCGCCATAGACGCCGCAGACGAGTTTGGCCTTGCTGCCGTTAAAAATCACGCCTCCCTCGGCGGGGAGTTTCTGGCCGTCCGAAAGTTCCGGCGGCCGCGGCGGGCGGGTGCCTTCATACCACGTGAGCTTCAGCGGCGGCTTGCCGTCCTGAGCGGCAAAAAGGAATGTGATGATCGCGGAAAGCGGGTGGATGTCCGGACTCATGCCGCACGAGGTCGCGTCGACCGAAACCGGCATGCGCTGCCCGAGAAGCGTGAAGACCGAGTCGAGCGTGTGGGCGCCGCGGTCGCCCATCATGCCGTTGCCGAAGTCCCACCAGGCGCGCCAGCGGGCGGGATGGTACGTGGGATGATAGTCGCGCACGGGCGCGGGTCCGAGGAAAAGGTCCCAGTTGAGCGTGGACGGAACGGGCTCGCCTTTCTCGGGTTTGCGGCCGAGCAGGGTGCTCCATCCGGCGCGGCCCCACGGATAGTACGAGAGGTCGCACTAGGCGTCGACGCTCTGGAGGTCGCCGATGCCGCCCGCGTTGATCCACTCGTTGATCAGATAAAAACCGGGGCTCGCGTGACCTTGGATGCCCATCTGGGTGACGACGTTCTTTTCCTTCGCGAGGCGCATCAGTTCGCGGCACTCGAACACGTCGTGGCAGAGCGGCTTCTGCACGAAAACGTGCTTACCCGCCTTGATGGCTACGGCGGCGATCACGGCGTGCGTGTGGTCCGGCGTGGCGATCATCACCGCGTCGAGGTCCTTCTGCTTCTCAAGCAGGTCGCGGAAGTTCGTATAGAAGGTCGCCTGCGGGTATTGCGCCACAACCGGTGCGACGTAGGCGGTGTCCACGTCGCACAGCGCGTCGATGGTGTGCCCGGCGGCGGCGATCTGATGCAGATTGTTTCTGCCCATGCCGCCGAAACCGATGCCGGCAACGTTGAGCCGGCCGTTGGCGCCGGGACGTCCGCCTTGGGCGAAAATGCGGCGCGGCACAATCGAGAGGGTGGCGGCTGTTGCGAGAAAACGGCGTCGCGAAACGGAAGCGGGCATACAAACCTCCTTTAGAAACATCAGGCCTTTCCAATAGTCTTTCAACAGTATACGCGGCCGTGAAACAATGTCTTGTATAAAGTGTAAAAAATTTTGTATAAATTCACCATGAATTATCGCAGTCGGCAGACGGCATTTCTGAAAAAAATCGCGCAAAAACACGGCGTCGCTCAGCTTTTTGACGCTCTTCCCGATATTTCGGTTTTCATGAAAGACCGGCGCGGACGGTTCATGTTTCTGAATCCGCGGGGCTGCGAATACTGCGGCGTGCGGAAAACGGAGGAGGCGTTCGGCAAGACCGACCACGACTTTTTTCCGAAGGCCAAGGCGGACCGCTATCGAGCCGAAGACCTGCGCGTGATGGCCGACGGTTTGCCCATGCTCAATCATGTGGAGTCTGAGCCGGGACGCGGGGGATCGCCGCGTTTGGTGATGACCAGCAAGATGCCGCTGCGCGACGCGCAGGGGAAAGTCATCGGCGTGATTGGCCTGTCGCGCGAGGTGACGGGGACGGCGCCCGCCTCGTTGGGGGTTGGGCGCGTGGCGCGGGCGGTGGAACTTTTCTATGCCCGCTACGGCGAGAAGCTTTCGGTGGCGCAGGTGGCGCGGCACGTCGGCGTATCGGTCAACCAGTTGGAGCGGTTGTTCCGCCGGACCGTCGGCGAGTCGCCTCAGCACTATCTGCTCAGCGTGCGGATCGAGCAGGCTTGCCGTCTGCTGCGCGAGTCGCATGCGAGTCTGGCCGAAGTGGGGCAAACCTGCGGTTTCT
>CAZTDL010000666.1:0-2781 GCA_964612775.1 uncultured Lentisphaeraceae bacterium | reverse complement strand
GTCAGACCCGCCCCGCCCAACGAAGCCGCGCCCGGCACGATGATCGTCGCCTTGCCGCGCACGGCGGTCGGCGTGGTGTTCGTCCCGTCCAGAACCAACGCGCCTCCGCCCTCAACCGTCAGGTTACCCGCGCCGGAAGCCACATCCGTAACCTTCAGTTCGGCCCCTTCCGCGATCGAGGCGATCACCGGTCCGCTGAGCGTCAGCGGACCGGACAAGGTGTGCGACCCCCGCTTCACGCTGACCACCGCATCGTTTGCGCCGTTTTCGAAGGTCACGGGCGAACCGTTCAACGTGTAACGATACGTGTGATCGAAAATCATGCCGGCGACGGAAACAGCCCCGTCAACATTCACGGCCGCGTCAGCGGTCAGCGCGTCGCCGAAGCGCGTCACCGCACCTGTGGCGGCAGGCGCCTGCGGCCACCAGTTGCCGGAGACGCTCCAATCGCCCGCGCCGGCCTGGGTCCACGTCACCTGCCTGTCGGTATAGGCGAGCTGCGCGTCGATGGTCTGAGCGCCACTGTTCACGGCAAACGTGCAGGTCAGCCCGAAACATTCCGACGAGAGTGTCCAGCCGCTCACATCAGGCGGAGTGCCGGTATAGGCGAAAAGAGGGAAAACATCCGCGCGCGTGACCGGCGTGTCGGTTCCGACGTTATACAGACCGATCACCAGAGCGCCAACCGCCGCGCCTTCCGGCAGGACAAGCCTGTCGCAACTCGCACTGTCCGAAGCGACCTCTAGATCCAAGCGCGCGCCCGACGCCAACGAAACCTCGCTCAACGTCAACGCGTCGAAAGTCCCGTTACGCAAACTCAACTTGCCCTGGTCCGAGAGGATCAGTCCGGTGGTCGCGGTCGTCGAACCGAGACGCAAAACACCCTCCTCTACGACGGTCGTGCCCGTGACGCCGCACGCCCCTGAAAGCGTCAGCGTACCCGCGCCTCGCTTGGTCAGTCCCCCCCGTCGCGGAACCCACGCGCTGCAGCGTCTGCGTGATCGTCGCGGAAAGACCAAGCGTGTCGATCGACGCGCCGCCTTGATCGACGTAAAGCGCATTCAGTCCGCTCAAATAATTGTCGAGGCTCGTGACACCGAAATTTCCGAGTCCGCCCAAGGCCAGCGTACCGCCGTTGAACGTAAGTTCGCTTGCGTTCGCGATCACGTCGGAGGCCGAGCGGATCGTGGCCGGAAGACGCAGCGTGCCGCCGTTCAGATAGACATGATTGGTCCTGCCGACTCTGATGTCGCCCATCCAGTTGAACGCTCCGACAACATCCATAACACCGCCGTTAACCCGCACATCCGCATATGTATAAACGCCGGACGAGCTGTACCCCGTGTCGCCGCGCACGCCCAACGAGAAACGTCCGAACGTCGCCGTGCCGCCGTTGACGATGACCTCCGCGCCGCCGCCTCGCACGCCCATGCTCAGCCAATCGTCAGCGGAGAAGGTCAGACGGCCCGCATCCACAATGATGCGGTCCACGCCATCCACATCGGTGACCGTGCGGATCAGGCCGTTTTCGCCTTCGCCGTCGTTTCCGATGAAGGTCAGATCCCCGCCGTTCACATAGACGGTGTTCGAGGGGCCGGAACCGGTGTAGAGACCGCCCGCGACCACCACCGCGCCCGTCTCAACGATGAACGTGCGCGGTCCGGTCACGACGTCGGCCATGTAGATCGTGTCCCGGACCGGCGAATTGAGTTCGAGCCGCGCCCCGTCCGCCACGCGGAGGATTCCGTTGCGATGCCGGATGCGGTAGTTGCCGGTCTCGGTCGCAGAACCCTTGAAAATCAAGTCGCTGACGCCCGCCTTGTGAACCTCGTACTGACCGGACGCCCAGTCGAAAGGACCGGTCAGCGTCATCGGCGCGACGGAGTCGATCATGCCGCCGCTTGTCGCGACCACCACGGCGTTGGTAATCGTGACAGGATTCGCACCGGCCGCGCGCAGCCGCGCGCCATTGGCCGCGACGCTGATCGGGCCGGTGCCGGCGGAAGCTCCCGCCGCCAAGGCCAAGCTGCCGCCCTGGATCACGGTGCCCCCCGCATAGCCATTGTCCGCCGTCAGCAACACATCGCCCGAGCCCTGCTTGACGAGACCCGCGTCACCGCTGATCGTCCCGCTCAACGTAAGGGTGGAGCCCGAAGGCGTAGAGAGTTCAAGGGAGGCGGCAGAAACCAGCGGCACCGACACCGTGTGTGAACCCTGAATGACGGTCAATGCGGGGGTTTCGGCACCGTTATTCAAAATCAGCGACCCGCTGCCGGAGAGCGCGTAAGCGTTCGCGTTGGAGAAGATCATCCGACCGACCGTCGCGACCGTATCCAGCGTTACCGCCGACGGCGAACCCGGAATATCGCTGAACAGCACGCGCGTCCCGGGCGTGTTACCCGGAAAGACGTTCCAGCTGGCCGGATCGGACCACGCGCCGCTGCCGTCGCGAATCCACACCGATTCTCCGGTTGCGGAATCAACGGCCACATGCGCGTAGACAGTACGCGTCCCGGTATCGACACTGAAGCTGCACGTAAAACCGACAACCGGATTCCCCCAGCTCAAATTCGCCACCGAGGGCATCGTGCCGGCATACGTCATGATCGCGAAGTCGCCTGTGCGGAGATGCGGCCTGCGGGTGCCCTGCTGGACCAGTGTCACGGCGACGCGCTGGAACCAGGCGCCGGAAGGCAGCGAGAGAACGTCGCAGGCCGAGCCGTCGGCCGCGACTTCGAGTTCGAGGACCGAAGGCTCGATGGCCGAGCCGATGCACAGACG
>CAZTDL010000665.1:0-2790 GCA_964612775.1 uncultured Lentisphaeraceae bacterium | reverse complement strand
CCACGCCCTTTACGACCTCGTCAGCCGCTGCCTTTGCGCAGTCCGTCGCCTCCGGCACAAACTTGCGGATACGTTCGACGACTATCGAGGCATTCGCAAGCGCTTTCGCGATCGATGCCCGCGCAGAAGCCTGACTCTTTTCGATTACGGCGATTTCGGCTTTTTCCCTCTTCACCTTCGCATGCCGCATAAAACCGAAGAAGGCACCGGCCAACACCACGATCAGCAGCACGATACCGCCAACGGCCATGACCATCATCTTCACGCCACGTTTTCCGGCGGCCTCCTCACTCTCGGGGACCTCCTCCACTTCGGAGACGGGAACCATGCCCTCAGGCACGTCCGCCACGATTCCCGTCATATTCACCGCGCCGGTCACCGACATGGCCCCGGTCTTGTTCATCTTGCCGGTCATTCCGCCATGCTTGCCTTTAAGCATGATCTTCTTGGAGCTTTTCTCCATTCTGATCGGACCGGCCTTGGCCAGATAACGCCGCATGTCGCCCAGCAGTGAGCCATACGTTGGATAGCGCGTCTGCGGCTCAACCTCCAGCATGCGTGCGATCAGCGACTCAACCTCGGGCGGGACGCCACTGCGAATATCCTTCATGGGCTTGGGCGGCCCGTCGAAACGGGCCTTCACCACCGCCGTGGCATCCACGCCCTCGAACGGCGGCACCCCCGTAATCGCATGATAAAGCGTTCCGCCCAAACTATAGATGTCCGATCTGAAATCGCTCTTCTGCCGCCGCACCTTTTCGGGCGCGATGTAATACGGCGTGCCCCAGACATCATTGCCCGGACCGCTGGCCATCGCGGAAAGGCCGAAATCCACCAGCTTCGCATTCTTATCGCTGTCGAACAGAATGTTTTCCGGCTTGATATCGCCGTGCACCATGCCCAAGTCGGCGGCTTCTTTCAACCCCTCTGCGATCTGCGCGCCGACATGGATCACGATCGCCGGATCCAAGGGGCCCTGTTCCGACATCATTTTATCGAGGCTGCCGCCCGACACCAATTCCATCGCGATGTAAGGCTGCCCCTTCTCCTGTCCGAACGAATAAATCTGCGCGATATGCCGATGGTTTAACTTCGCGGCGGCTTGAGCCTCGCGCTGGAAAGTCTCGACAAACTGCGGATCGTCGCCCAAACTTTTCAGCATGACCTTGATGGCGACCTCGCGGTTCAGAGCCTCATCGCGCGCGCGATAAACGCCGCCCATTCCGCCGGCACCCAGCAGTTGCAACAGCATAAACGAGCCGAAGCGCGCTGGCACCTGAAACTCGAACTGGCACGTCGGGCACTGTACTTTCGTAAAAGGCGCAAGTCCTGTGACACCTAACATCGCGCCGCATTTCGGGCACGCGGCGGAATCTACGGGATCAGTCATAATAAGCGCTTCGTTGACACCATCCATAAAACATCCTCATTGCAACAAAACCACATCAAACACTGCCAAAATAAAGGAGAAATAATAATGCCGAAAAACTTGAGGTTTGTCGATACGCAAAATCGCGTGCCGGCATACGCGCGAAGGGGGTTCGCGCAGCGTCCGTTCATGCGCTGAAAACGAACCGCGGATTACGGCTTGACTTGCACCCCCTTATATTCAACAATGCGGCTATTCTGATTTTGATCATCACGAAAGGATTCTGGGCATGCACAAATTTATCGCGTTGATGGTGGCCGTGTTGACGGTCGTCATGGTTTCAGGATGCGCGCTGGTCAGCAAGCACACGATACCGACTGAAAGCGGCACAAAAACAACCATCGGTTTCCTGGGATTCGATTCCATCGACAACGGTGAACCGATGATCCCGTTCTATATGTGGCATACCGAGGCAAAATAAGCGGCGTACCTCTCGTCCTTTTCTCCGAATACGGTACATCGGCTTATTCCTTCGGCTTTTCTGAACGGACGGCCCGGCGATCCAACCTTACCTTTATAGGCTGTCGGAAGGTTGTTATCTGCGTATTCCGGCAGGGTTTGCCCGCGGGGCGAATCCTTTTGATGTCTGCTGGAAGAAACCGTGCGATGCGGCCGCGTCGGGGGATTTTGGCTTGCTTTATCGTACGAGAAACCCAATAATGTCTGCCATTTTTCATCTAGTTAAAGGCGAAACCAATGAGTCAAGAGAAGAGCGTCGAGCCCGTCACGTCCGCCCCTGTCGTCACGCCGATTCCGGAAAATCTTCCTGAGGAAATGTTGCCGTTATACGACTGGTGGAAGGCGAATGGCAGTCAGTTCCTGATTACGCTGGCCGTCGCGGCTTTGTTGGGAGGCGGAGTATTCGCTTTTAAGCAATATCGCACCGCAAAAATCGTGGGCGCCAACCAAGAGATGTTGAAAGCCTCCTCGCTGGACGAGCTTGAGACCGTGGTTGCCAAATATGGCAGCACAAAGGCCGGCAATGCCGTGCGGTTGCGTTTGGCTAAGGCCTATTACGACGCCGCAAAATATGACGAGGCCTTGAGCGCTTACGACACCTGTCTCGACAAAGGGGCACCCAAGGGCTTCAAGGAAGTCGCGACGTTGGGCCGCGCACACGCGCTGGAGGGGCTCAACCGTCTCGACGAGGCATTGACCGCCTATCAGGCTTTTGAAAAAGAGAACGAGGGGCACTTTCTGCAGGCGCAGGCCACGTTAGGCGTCGCACGTGTTCTGACGTTGCAGGGTAAAAAAGACGAAGCGAAGAAACTGCTTGAGAACCTGAAGGCCAAGAAGACGGATGAACCCGGATGGGAAATGATGATCGCCAATCTTGAGGGCGTCCTCAATCGTTATGAGCC
>CAZTDL010000664.1:0-2793 GCA_964612775.1 uncultured Lentisphaeraceae bacterium | reverse complement strand
GACGTAGCTGATACCGACATAGTCGTACCCTTTTTTCAGTTCCTCAACAAATTGGGGCAGCGTCGGAAAATCGAGAACCACGGTCGGCGTCTCGATGTTCTCGGCCAGAAAGTAGAGCCCGAAACTGGCATGGTTAAACCGATAGGAGAAAAGCCCCTGTTCCCTCGTCACCTGATTGTGAAAGAGTTCCATGAGGTTTTCTTTTCGTCCATACTCGTCGTCGACCGCATACGGGCCAAAGACCGACGTGAGCAGAAGTTTCGGTTCACTCGCCATCACTGTTCCTTGACGTAAAGAAACGCGTATCGGATCGCGCTCCCCGCGACTCCGACACGCTCGTGCGGAAGGTTAGCCTTCCGTCTCGGACTGGTTTTCCAACTGCTCCAGCCGCTGCCGGAAACCGTCCAACTGCGCCTGCAGCGCCTTGGCCTGATTCGCCAGCGCCTGTTTTTCCGCATCCGTCACAACGGCCGACGCAGGCGTGTCAGTGCCGCCCGCGCGCATCCACCCCGGCAGGCCTGTTGCGAAAAACATGTTTCTGAACCCGCGGCCGAAGCCGCATCCGCGCCCGGTGCCGGGAACCGTGGCTCCGGCCTGCCCGTTACCTGCGCAGAAACCGGCTCTGCGTCCCGTCATCGGTCCCGCACCCATGGGACCCATTCCATTTCCTCTTGGCATGTTCTGCCTCCTTTTGTGTTTTCTCCGGGCAATAGGCGGCGGGGGTGGCTCCCGGGCACATGAGTTGTCCCGGAGTCTCTCCCCGGAAGCGCACCCCCGCCTAAATCGTTTTCCGTGCGGCGCAGCAGCGCCCGCCTCCGCGTTGACGACGCATCCGCCGCCGCCCGCAACATCCCGGCATCGCGAACGCCGCGCCATTGAGCGAGCCGTCAAACGACGCTTGGATCGCCTCTCGAAGGTCACCCGCCACAAAGGGGACGACCTTGATGCCGCCTGCCGTGAGATGTTCCTGCACGATCCGAGAAACCGCGCCGCACACGAGCGTGGCCACGCCCTGCTCAGCCAGCCACGCGACCTTCTGCGTCACATCCTCGCCAGAAATCGCGTGCGCCTTTTCAGCCGTGATCCGCGTGCCGTCAGATTCGACCAGATGAATCTGACGCGCGGTGTCGAAGACCGGAGCGATCCGTTGCTCCCAAACTGAGAAGGCCGTTTTCATGGCTTACCTATCGCATGCCCTGTGCCAAGATGGTGGTCGCCAGAAGAAAAGTCGTAACCAATTGATGAGGTGTAGCTTGCGCATGTATCAGAGTTCTTTTATGAACAATATAAGATTCCAAAACGCTACTATATACTAAACATAGAGTAGCTAAATAGAGACTGAAACAGGAACCTAGACAACTTACTGGTTTCAAGCAGAACCGCTGCTTTCCGAACCGCAACGCTGACCCCCTGACCCTTAATTAGAAGTGACCTTCTCGGACAGGCGCTAGTCAGCCATTCGTGTCGCCCCCTGGTGACCCAGTCCGCTTCGCGTTCTTAGACCCTGTCCTGGGGAGTCTTCCCCGCTCTGCCCAATGGGCCAGAGCAGGAAGACTGAGAAGATGGCAGTTCCGAGCAGGCCAAACAAGGCCACGATCCACATCCGTTTTGCGGCAATCACGTTCTTGATGAACGCGAAGTTGAGCGCCAAGTGGACAAAAACCAAGGCCAGCAGCAGGTAAGCCGCCCAGAGGTGGTACGCTCCCCACTCATGCCGCGACAGCCCCAGCAAACTCAGGCCGTGTCCGCCGCCGCGACCTCGGTACCAACCGGTAATGGATCAACAGGCCCGTGCCTGTGATAAAACACAGCGCAACAAACAGCACAAGGTCGGTAACGATTCTGGCTATCTTGGTGTTCACGGCTTAAGTCTGTCCGTTTGTGCACGGGCGGAGAATGCGCGTCACCCTCCGCCCGCAGCGGTTAGGCAGAGGTCTTTTTCTTGCCCTTCCCGCATTCTCCTTGCATCTTTCCGGTTCCATCTTTGGGCAGGACTTTCGGCTTTGCTCCGGAGCAGCAACCCTTTTGTCCGCCGGTTTTCGCACCTTGACCCGCAGGACCTGTTCCATCTCGCTTAGGCATCTCCAACCTCCCTCGTGTGCGCGGCGGGTATCCGCCCGTTCCGGGAGCTACAAGGCCCCGAAGCGGACGCTGTGGCCACCGCGGCCCACAGCGCAACAGGCGCTGGCTGTTTCGCCGTCTTCGTGTAATCCGCAGACAACGGACAGCTAACGCGTATCGTGAAAGAAGCATGCATGAATATGGGTGGGAAAACTATGGGGTGTAACCCTACCGCACCTTGTGAGATCCGGGTGCGAGTGACATCTTGTCGATTTGTCATTCGCGTACAGCGGGACAGGTCCTGCAAGCGGAACGCCCGTCCTGTCCGGGCAGGTCAATCCCCAACGTGCGGATCTTGCGGAAGAGCGTGGTCTTGTGGACGCCGAGCGCCCGGGCCGCCGCGAGACGGTTGCCGCCGGTGCGCTCCAGCGCCGCGCGGATGGCCTGAGCGTCGAGTGCCTCGCGGGCCTCGCGCAGACCCGCACCGCCGGAGCCGGTACGCGGCACGCCCGAACCCGTCAGTGTGTCGGGCAGGTGCGCCAAGTCGATGCGCCCCGAGCCGCACAGGATGAAGGCGCGTTCGATGACGTTCTCCAGTTCCCGCACATTCCCGGGCCAGTCGTGCGCCATCAGCAGCGAGAGCGCCTCGGGCGTGATGCCACCCACCGTCTTGTTCTGCAAGCGGTTGAACCGCGCGACAAACTGCTCCACCAGCAGAGGAATGTCCTCTTG
>CAZTDL010000663.1:0-2797 GCA_964612775.1 uncultured Lentisphaeraceae bacterium | reverse complement strand
CCATTGTGCCAAAAGCCGTGGTGACGCCGGCGGTGACGATGGAGGCAACTGCGATGATTGTCATGCTGTCCATATTTTCTCCTTGGGTTATTTTGTTGCTTATTAAATTGAGGGCACGGGCTCAGACTTGGACTTTCGGGTACGCGTCGCGGCCGCGATGTAAACCGCAGCCAGGATGCTGAAAATGTAGGCCTGAACCATGCCGGTCAGCAGACCGAGCAGCGTCATGACGACCGGGAAGATAAAGGGCGTGATGGTCAGCAAAATGCCGATAATCATGCCCCCGCTCATCATGTTGCCGAACAAACGGACCGCCAGAGCCAACGTGCGAGACAGCTCGCTGATGATGTTAAACGGCAGCATGATGAACGTCGGTTTCACATAGGACGTGAGGTAATCGCCTAACCCTTGCTCCTCGATGCCGAAGAACGGCACCGCCACAAACACGCAGAGCGCAAGTGCCGCCGTGGTCGAGAGCGAAGCCGTTGGCGGCTCAAACCCGGGGATAACCGTGCAAAGACTGGACGCGGCGACGAAGAGGAAGAGCGTTCCCAGAAAGCCGAGATAGGTCTCCGGGTGGGGGAGGCCAACCTCCTCGATTTGCTTTTGCATGCCGGCGACGATGATTTCAAGGAGATTCTGCCAACGGGAACGCGTCAGGCCCGTTGAAAGCTTGCGCGTGATGAGTTTTGAGCCGACCGTAAGCACGAGCATCAGTCCCCACGTGAACACAAGCGTGGCGTTGAGTTTGACAAACCCGTGTTGCCAGAAGAGGATCTCATCGGGACTCAGACGCATGAGGAATCTCCGTGTGTTAAGCGCGTCTTGCTTTTCGCAGCACGGGTGAGCCATGTAATGATAAGTCGTGCCGCGACAAAGCCGAGAAGGCACGCGACAAGCCGTTCCCAATGACCGTGACCGACGACATAGAATCCCGTCACCGCAATCGCCATCCGTGCCGGCAGGCTGACTGAAAACCAAAGCGCCGCATATTTAGAGGCCATGCCCTTTCGCGTCGTCCACCAAAGGCCTCCGAAGAAAATTCCGCCGAGTATGGTCCCGGCCCCCCACGACAGCGACAGTGTCAACGCTTCATGCATTGCCGTCCTCCTCATCGTCCCGTATGGCCTTGTCTTCTTTGATAACCCAATACCACGCATTCAAACAGCCGACGGTCAAACCGATAACCAACAAAGCCAGCGTCCAAGCATGCTTGCCGGGATGGTGTTCGTCTAACCAGAGGCCGAGCGCGGCGCCGAGCAGCGTCGGGACAACCACCGACCAGCCGATAAGTCCCATCATCCCCAAGCCGAACCAGACGCACGGTGCGGGATTGCGCAACGCCTTGAGTTTGCGCTCCGCTTTCGTGCAGACCGACTGACTCAGTGAAGAGTTCGGCTTCAATATCTTCTGTTTTTGCTCGTTAACCATTGAGATACCTCGCCATTCGGCGAATAAAATCGCTCTCCATTTTCTCCATGACCGAGCGCACGCGTTGTTCCCGTTCGTCCAATGTCAGGAACTCCCGCTCCACGGCATCTTTTAATTGGCCGAGATCTGTTCCACCCAGCGCACGACGCACCGAGACGAACACGTCCAAACCCGTCTTGACCAATATCCCTTCATCCACAGCCACGAAGACCTCGCCCTCCGCCTCCGTTTCGTAGGTCAGAATCCCAGGCTCGAGCGCCGCGACGCAATCGAGCCGGTGAGGCAAGAGTCCAAACAAGCCCTCACGCGTTTCCGCCACAATGCGCGACACCTCTGTCTTCTCGAAAAAGATCTGAAACGGCAGCAGGATTTTAAGATTCATGCTTGTCGGTGGCATGTGCGACCTCCGGTTGATCCTTTGCTTTCTTCTTCGCCTCATCAATCGTGCCGATCATGTAGAGGGCACTCTCAGGATAGTCTTTGAACTCATCATTCAGAATGCGCTCACAGCCGTCCAATGCATCCTCAAGGCGGACAAGCTTCCCTTTGATTCCGGTAAACTGCTCGGTTGTGAAAAAGGGTTGTGTGAGGAATTTCTCCAACCGGCGGGCGCGGGCGACCACGTTGCGATCTTCCGGAGAAAGTTGCTCAAGGCCGAGCATGGCAATGATATCCTTGAGTTCCGCATATTGAGCAAGCGTACGCCGGATTTCCTGCGCCAGGTCGTAATGCCGGTCACCGACGATGCCTAGCGTCGCCATCTTAGAGTTGGATTGCAACGGGTCGATCGCCGGAAAAAGTCCTTCGCTTGCCCGTTTACGCGAGAGCACGATCGACGCGGAGAGATGCGAGAACGTATGCACCGCCGCCGGATCGGTGAAATCGTCGGCAGGCACATAAACCGCCTGGATCGAGGTGATCGCGCCGGTGTCGGTGTTGGCGATCCGCTCTTCCAGCGAGGACAATTCGGTGCCCATCGTCGGTTGATAGCCGAGCCGCGACGGCATTTGGCCCATCAGGCCGGAGACTTCCGAGCCGGCCTGGATGAAGCGAAAGATGTTGTCGATGAGAAGCAACACATCGCGGTGTTCGTCGTCGCGGAAATACTCGGCCATCGTCAGTGCCGCGTGGCCCACGCGGAAACGCGCGCCCGGCGGCTCGTTCATCTGGCCGAAGAGCATCACCATGTTCGGCAACACGCCCGCTTGCTTCATCTCGCGGTAGAGCTCCTCACCCTCGCGGCAGCGCTCGCCAATCCCGCAAAAGATGCTTCGGCCTTCGTGATGTCCAATCATGTTGTGGATCATTTCGGTGAGCAACACCGTCTTGCCCACTCCGGCTCCGCCGAACAGCCCTGCCTTGCCTC
>CAZTDL010000662.1:0-2800 GCA_964612775.1 uncultured Lentisphaeraceae bacterium | reverse complement strand
AGCCGCCTCTCCGCCGACAGCGAGATTGCGGCGATGCGTGCCAGCGGCGTGAATCTGTTGCTGATCATGAAATGGCCGGTTTTTGCGGGGACTGCTTTGACGCTACTGGGCGTTTACATCAATAACGAAATCGTTCCGCGCAGTCATGAGATCCGCAGCAACATCAGATCTGAAATAACGATGGATGTCGGTCTAAACCTGCTGGAGCCCGGCCGCATCATCGATGATTTTCCCGGCTTTAAATTATTCTTCGAGAAGAAGCAGGGGAACTGGCTGTCTCATTTGATCGTTTTTGATTACACTCGAAAGGGCGTTTCGCGTGAAATCCAAGCCGAAAAGGCTCTTGTTTCAACGAACGGTGCGGATGTGGTGTTGGACATGTATAAAGTGCGAGTGGACCCGGTTGAGGCGGAACGTCCCGGTGTGGGTTTTGCCGACCGCTTTCGGCATGTGATCCCTAACGCGATAACATCGAGGAAGGTGATTCGAAAAGATAAAGATATGCGGTTAGTCGAGCTTCTGCGGGCAATCCGGGATCGGCGAATGAATACGAAAGGGCTGCCCCGCGAAATTCGGGACAAGGTGTTGAGTGTGGGACGAACGGAATTTCATCTCCGTTTTGTGTATGCCTTCGCGTCATTATGCTTTGTTTTGGTTGGCATGCCGCTCGGAATTCGCACGCACAGAAAAGAGTCATCCATCGGAATGGCCGTTTGCCTTATTGTCGCGATGTCTTTTTATTTATGCGTGATCCTTGTGCATTCTTTGGACTATCTGGCTGTTATTCAGCCTTTCGTTCTGTTGTGGATTCCGGTTGCCGCCTGTGTAATCTTTTCTGCTTTTTTGGTGAAAAAAAACCTTTAGGTTCCCGGTTGCGCTGCAGTCATCAGCACCGCTCACGTTAAACGCATGCGCATTCCGGCCATCTCGAAACCGAGGGTCCTACATGATCGCACGACGCAGATTTAATGACGGATACCGTTTCCAGTGCGCGAATCGCATTGAGGTCTGTTATCTTTCCTAATCGGCCTCGGTGTAGTCGCCCGAGAGGGCGATTACAACTCTGCCTTTGATGTCACGGGATGAGGCACCGATTTCAACCGCGTACGCGCCCGCGTCGGCGCGGAAGTTATTCGCGGCAACATCGAAATAGGTGAGGTCGCTCGGCTTGACCGCAAGAGTCACCTCTTTGCTCTCGCCCGGTTGCAGATCAACCTTGCCAAAATTTTTAAGGGCACGGATTTCGCGCTCCACCTTCGGTGCTTTAGCCAGGTCGCGCACATAGAGTTGCACGATTTCTTTACCCGCACGCTTGCCGCAGTTCGTAACCGTGACCGAAACCGTCAACGTGCCATCAGGGGCTAACTTCTTGGCCGAAGCCTTGACCTTACCGTATTTGAAAGTCGTGTAAGAGAGGCCATGTCCGAAAGGAAACATCGGTTCGATGGCCCTCTTGTCGTACCAACGGTAGCCGATAAAGATACCTTCGCTGTAGATGCTGTTTGTGCCGTTGTAGCGTTCGGGCGTCGCACCCGTGGTGTCGGCCAGTTTGAACGGACAGGTGTGCGGCAGTTTGCCTGACGGGTTGATATCGCCAAAGAGGATCGCGGCCAAGGCGTTGCCACCCTCCATGCCTGCGTAGCCATATTGAATGAGTGCGGACGCTTGGTTGATCCACGGCATTTCCATCGGGGAGCCGGAATGGTTTACGATGACGGCTTTGGGCGACCAAGCGAGCACCTTGGCAATCGCTTCGTCGTGGCCGGGAGGCAGCAACAGGTTCGGACGGTCGGCACCTTCGCATTCCAGCGCGCGGCCATGACCGTGCTCGGTGCCTGTCAGCACGATGACGGCGTCGGCCTTGCGCACGGTCTCCTCCATCTGCGAAAGGGAGATGCCTTTCTCTGAGGGAAGTCTCCAACCGAAAAAGCAGGTGGACTCGCTCTCGCCGACGGTGTACTCCACGGCAACGTCGACTTCCTGCCGGGCTGTGAATGCAGTCTCGCCGTAACCGACAGGTGTGGGGAACTGCGCCATCCAATTGTCCATCACAAGCTTGCCGTCCACGAAAATGCGGGTACCGGCCTTGGCGTTGGCGCGGGTACCGAGCACATAGATACCGGTTTCAGGCGCAATGACTTTGGCCTCCCAGCGGACGGAGAAGTCGCCGGGAGTGAGTTCTTTGACGGGCGCGTTCATCTTCCAATCCACGTTCAGCATACGCTGGAAACCGGTGGCGGCGGGGGTTCCTGATAGCGTCTTGTTCGCGAAGTAGCAAACCTTCCAGGCGCGGACGATCATGCCCTGGTCTTTGGCGGCCGTGTCAAAGGTATTGATGGCGCTTTCGGGGAGGGCGGCGAGTTTGGCGTTCTGGTCATCAAGGGTCAACGGCATATAGACGACCTTGACCGTGCCGCCGAGGCGGTTCGTGATGCCTTCCAACGGAACGACCTCATACGGCGGCTTACCTTCGGCGCTCCAGCCGCCGTTGCAGTGCTTCGTGACCGCGCCCTTGCCCATGACGACGACGGTTTTCACGCTGTCCGGATCGAGCGGCAGCACGTCCCTGTCGTTCTTGAGCAGGACGGTGCCCTCCTCGGCCACACGGCGGGCGAGGGCTTGATGTTCTTTTGTGTTGATGGCGCCCGCGTCACGCGTGCGGCCATCGAAAAGACCGACCTTGGCCATCACGTAGAGAATGTGTTGCGCCATGTTGTTGATGTCGGTTTCGGCTATCTGTCCCTCCTTGAGGGCTTTCAACAGCGGTTCGGGCTTGAAGATGCGGATCTGGTTGCCGGCG
>CAZTDL010000661.1:0-2807 GCA_964612775.1 uncultured Lentisphaeraceae bacterium | reverse complement strand
CAGGATTGACGAAAATACTGACCGCCACACGATCCGCGCGCTTTTTCGCCTCGGCGATCAGCGACAGATGGCCCGCATGCAAAAAACCCATTGTGGGGACCAGCCCGATACGCACACCTTGCGCCCGCTGTTCCTGAGCCCACGTCTGCAACTCATCCGCATGTGTGAAAACCAACATACCCCGCCTCCCAAAAAAAGATGATCGCCACACCTGCCCAGACGTTCTGATTGATCGTTCAGCCATGGACATCAACGTTGGGCGATCAAAGACGTTCACCCGACCACGGCCTGCGCAAACGCCATCACCTCGTCCTCAGAGTGCGCGGCAGAGATAAACCCGATCTCAAACTGTGACGGCGGCAAATAGTAACCGCGATTCAAAAGGGAATGGAAAAGCTGCGCGTAGCCTTTCGTATCGCTTTGTTTCGCATCCGCCAGGCTTCTGACCGAAGTCTGCGTGAAGAAAAGCGTGAAAACGCCCTGATACTGGGCACAGTGAAACGGCAGGCCCTTTGAAGCCGCCGCCGTATTGATGGTCTCCGCCATGCGCCTTCCGAGTTGCGCCATGCGCGGATACGGATTATCGCGCTCCAGAATCTCAAGCGTCTTGAGTCCGGCTGCCACGGCAAGCGGATTTCCGGAAAGCGTGCCGGCTTGATAGATGGCCCCGTTCGGCGCGAGCTGATCCATAAAGACAGCCGCGCCGCCGACCGCCGCCAGCGGCAGTCCTCCGCCGATCACTTTGCCCAGCGTCAGAAGATCGGGTTTCACGCCCGCCGTCTTGGCGTAAGAAGACAGATTAAAACGGAACCCGTTGATCACCTCATCGAAAATCAACAGCGCGCCGCAACGGTCCGCCGAACGGCGCAGCTTGCTCAGAAAATCCGGTTCCGGCAACACGAGCCCCATATTCCCCGCAACCGGCTCGACAATGATGGCCGCAATCTCGGCCCCCTTCTCATGAATCAGCTCGTTGAGGGCATCGATATCGTTATACGGCACAACAAAGGTGTCGCTCGCGACATGCCGGGAAACGCCCAGCGAACTCACCATGCCGCCGGTTAACAGTCCGCTGCCGGCGGAAACCAGCATGCTGTCGGTATGGCCATGGTAGCAGCCGTCAAACTTGATGACGCGCTTCCGCCCGGTCACGCCCCGCGCAATGCGCAGAGCGGTCATCACGGCCTCGGTTCCGGAATTGACCAGACGCACGCGCTCCAAGCAGGGCACAAGCGCGCAGAGCCGTTCGGCAAACGCCACCTCGTCCGGCGTATTGATGCCAAACGTCGTGCCCTTTGCGGCCTGTGTCCTGATCGCGTCCACCACTTCATCATGGGCATGCCCGAGAATCATGGCGCCCCAGGAACAGCAGAAGTCGGTCAGCGTACGTCCATCCGCCGTGCGGATCTTCGAGCCTTTCCCCGACTCGACGTAAAGCGGAGTGCCGCCCACGCCGTTAAACGCGCGCACAGGACTGTTGACCCCGCCCGGGATCACATTACATGCGCGTTCAAACAAACTCTCATGCGTCGTCATGCCGAACCCTCTAAACGATCCATACTTAAAAGTCTCGATTGGGACGGCTCTCCGCAGCCGCCTGTCGCGCGTTCGGAAAACGCGTCCCATCGAACTTCCTCAGTCCACTTCGATCTGCGCCTTGGACTTCAGTTCTTCCACGTACGCGGTCATCGCCTCGCCGCGCCGGGCATGCCTGATAAAATCGCGGATCTGTTCGCGGACCTGATCGAAATCTGCCTCGCCAGCCGCCTCTTGGTCCGTCTTATAAATAATATGGTAGCCGAACTGAGTCTCGATGATGTCGCTCACATCGCCCACCTTCATCGAAAAAACCGCCTGGTCAAACTCTGGCACCATCATGCCGCGGCTGAACCAGCCGAGACTGCCGCCTTCTTTGCCGCTCGGGCACATGGAATGCGCCGCCGCCTCGTCCGCGAAGGGTTTGCCCCCCAGCACGCGCTCACGGATATCCACAATCTTGGCCTTCGCCTCATCCTTGGAAACCTGCGTGTCGCCATCGGGCGTGATCAGAATGTGCTGCGCCAGCACACGTTCACCTTTGGCATACTCACTCTTGTGCGACTCAAAGTGTTTCAGAATATCCGCTTCGGTCGGTTCGGCAACTTCAGAGACCGACTGTTCGACGAGTTTCTCCACGCGGCAACCGCGTTTTAACTCGTCGCGAAAAACCTTTTCGCTGGTATTCTGTTTCGCGAGCGCGGCTTGGTACGCCTCTAATCCTCCGACCTGCTCGACGATCTTCGCGACCTGCGCATCGATTTCAGCCTCGCTCACAGGGATATCCAGCCGATTGGCTTCGTCAAGCAGCAGCCTTGCGCCGATCGCCTGCTCCGTCGCCTTTTGCACAAGCGCGGGAAGTTGCGCGCGAACTTGGTCCTGCGACATGCCGTGCTCCGCATAGAAACGGACAAGACGCTCCAATTCGAATTGAATCGCCTCTTGCGGAATAACCTGTCCGTTGACTTTCACTTTTTTCTGCATTTCCACCTTTCATGCGAAGGGGTCCAGAGACCCATTCCTGCTGTATGGGCGACCGATGGGACACCCCTGCTCTTACTTCTTCGTCTCTTTCGTCCATGAGTCTTTCAGCGTGACCGTACGGTTAAAGACCGGCTTACCCGGTTTCGAATCGTACGCGTCCGCGCAAAAATAACCAACCCGTTCGAACTGAAATCTCTCGCCCGGTGCGGCGTCCGCCAAAGCGGGCTCAACATACGCCGTGATGATCTTCAGCGAATCAGGATTCAGAAAATCAACAAAATCGCGGG
>CAZTDL010000660.1:0-2809 GCA_964612775.1 uncultured Lentisphaeraceae bacterium | reverse complement strand
CGCCGACCCTCGTTCGCACCTGTCTTGCGGGGGAAACCCCATCGTAGCGGGAGGCCCGCTTGCACGATGTGTAACCGGCATGGTTTGCGCAAAAAGTCGAAAAAAGATACGCAAAACACATATCGACAAACAGGAAAACGGACGTATAGTAAAAAATACAAGATTAAATGCGAAAATACGAAGGATGGCGGAAAAGGAGGGGGTATGTTTCGGTTTCGTTCGACTTGGATATTGTGGGGGATGGCCGTTTGGACTGTGCCGCAGATGTTCGCGCAGCAAATCGCCGTCGGCAGCGCCGATTTCTATACGGTCGGCGTGCAGGAAGATTCCGAGCGTGTGATTCTGCGCAGTGAAAACAGCGTCTTGACGTTGAGCAAGACCGCTCAAGGCGCGGTAGTGTCGCTCAAAGACCGCGCGACGGCACAGGAGTTTGTGGCCTCTAACGCAAACGTTGCGCTGTTCCAACTGGTCTTCACCCGTGCGGGCGAGCGGTCGGGCGACACGATCACTCTCGGCGCCCGCGAGGCGCGGCGCATGGCGGTGGAGCGGGTTCGCGAGGGCGGCCGCGAAACGGCGGTGCTGCGCTTTGACGATTTTGCGGACTGGCCCGCGCTGGCCGTCCAATGCCGCGCTACGGTTTGTCCCGGCGATCCGCTGATCCGCTGGCGCCTGAACGTGTCCGGACCGGCCACGCTGGTGTTGGAGGACAGCCGATTTCCGAAGATGGCGCTGAGCGACCGCTTGGGATGCGACCGTTCCGACGACCGGGCTCTCGCCGGAGCGACGGAAGACGGCGCCTATGCGGCACCGGGCGATTGGCGCGTCGGTTATCGTCGCAGCTATGTGCAGCCGGGCTCTCTCGCGGCGCAGTTCGCCTGCTATTTTGATCCCTCCGGCGGCGTTTTCACGGCGACCCGGGATGGCGTCGGCTATCCCAAGCGAATCACCATCGCCCGCCAGAACGAAGGGTTGGAATACGACTGGTCTCATCAGAGCCACCACGTCCTGTCCGTTCCTTACGAACTCGCCTATGACGTTGTCTGCACGACGTTCCGCAGCGCGGATCCGGCGATGCCCTGCGACTGGCGGGACGCCGCAGACCTCCACAAACAGTGGGTCGTGTCTCAGCCTTGGTGCGCCCGGACCGTGGCGGAACGCCGCGACATCCCCGACTGGGTGAAGCGCGGCTGCATCCGCGTCCAATGGGAGTTGCGCGACGACGGTCCGCCGGAAGCCGTGCAGGCGTGGCTGGACCGGAACTGGGCCAAGCATTTCCCGGATATGCCGCCCTTCATGACGTTTTTCGGTTTTGAAAAGGTCGCGTCGTGGGTCGCGCCGAAGTACGAGCCTTACTATCCCTCCGACGAGGCGTTCACGGCCATGACCAAGCGCATTCACGAGATGGGCGGCCATGTCTGTCTCTTTCCGTCGACCTATCAGTGGAGCCTGACCTACGACCATCGGGAGGACGGAAGCTTCGTTTGGGACGACACGCCGGAGTTCGACGCCGTCGGCGAACCCCACGCGATCAAGGACCGCAACGGGGCGTTGGTGAAGAGGGGCTTATCGTGGCTCCGAGGCGGCCAGTCCGCCGCACTGTGCCGCGGCGACGCTTGGACGCGGGCGTTTTTCTGCGCCAGCGTGGACCGGATGGCCGCCCGCGGCGTCGATGTCGTGCAACTCGATCAGGTTGTCGGCGGTCGCTGGCCTTCCGACGACCGCACGGTCTGCTTCAGTTCGAACCACGGCCATCCGCCGGGCTTCGGCCGCTGGGACGCGGACGCTTTCCACGAGCAGATGCGGCAGCTGCGGGGACGGTCCGACCGGAATTATCCGGGCATGATCTTCAGCATGGAGTCTCCGCAGGAACTCTTTGTGCATGAGTTCGGCTTGTTCGACTACCGCCACGCCCGTTCCGTTATCAACGTCCGCCCTTGGGATCGCTATCCGCGCCTGCATGCGCCGGTCTTTCCCTACCTGTATCACGACTATCTGCCGGTTTTCCACATCCCTTCCCATACCGAACCGCTGGCGTTGATTCTCGCTCAAGGGGTTGTCAGCGGCGAGATTCCGTCCTGCAAACCCCGGCAGATCGAATTTCCCGGCGAGGCGCTGATCAAGAATGGCGGCTTCGAGACCTCGACGAATCAGCCGGCGGGTTGGAGCGTTTGGCGAAACCAGCCGCAGGGGCCCGCGCGCGTGACGCTCGACGCGGCCGACGGTGACGCGGGCAAGGTCGCATTGCGCCTCATCGGCCGCGACGACCGCGAGGATGTCCACGTCTACCAAGTCCTGCCTCTGGCGGAGAGCGCTCTGAAGATCGGGCGGAACTATCGCCTGCGCTTTACGATGAAGTCCGAACTGTCCGGCGGCGCGGGTGCCGTCAGCCTGGCGGCCATGAGCCACAGCGAATGGCAGTTGTGGAAGGAACTCGGCGCGTGGACGCGCGAGGCGTCATCGCGGCAGGATTGGCGGGCGGATGAGTTGGCCTTTACGATCCCGGAGGGAACCCGGGCTCTGCGCATCACGCTGCGCCTCAAAGGCAAGGGCGCGGTGTGGTTTGATGAGGTGCGGCTGGACGAGCGGCAGAACGACGGCGGCTATGCCGAGGTGCGGCGCTCCGGAAACGCGGTGTTTCAGATCATGTCCCAATGGGCGAAGCTGGCGGCGGCTGGCGCCGGCAAGTACCTCATGCAGGGCCGTACGATCCATCCGCCGCGCCTGCAGACCGAGCGGACGTCCCAGACGGTGACCGCCAGCCAGGCGTCGTCGCTGGACGTCCAGTGCTACACGATGCAAAAAGGCTTGG
>CAZTDL010000659.1:0-2813 GCA_964612775.1 uncultured Lentisphaeraceae bacterium | reverse complement strand
CAGTGAGCTTGCCGCGCAGGGCATGCGTTTCACAGACGCTTATTCAGCGTGCACGGTCTGTTCGCCCTCGCGCGCCAGCGTGCTGACCGGCCAATATCCTGCCCGCCTCCATATCACGGATTGGATCGAAGGCCATAAGCGTCCCTTTGCGAAGCTCAACGTGCCCGACTGGACCATGCGTCTTTCGCCCGATATTCCGAACCTCGCGCGTATTCTGAAAGCTTCCGGCTACGCCACCGCCAGCATCGGCAAGTGGCATCTCGGTCCCGCCGACTGCTGGCCCGACAGGCAGGGTTTCGACCTCAACATCGGCGGCTGCGACAAAGGACAACCCCCCAGCTACTTTTCGCCTTACAAGATTCCGACGCTGACGGAAGGTCCGGACGGCGAATTTCTCAGCGACCGCCTGACGGCCGAGGCGTTGACGTTCATCGAGCGCAACAGGGACAAGCCCTTTTTCCTCTACCTGCCGCACTACGCCGTGCATACGCCGCTCATGGCCAAAAAAGAAGTCATCGAAAAATACAAAGCGACGAGCGATCCTGCCGCGCCGCATAACAATCCGACCTACGCGGCGCTCGTCGAAAGCGTGGACGACAGCGTCGGACGTTTAGTGCAGAAACTGGAGGCGCTTGGCCTCAGCGAACAAACGATCATCGTCTTCACCTCCGACAACGGCGGCCTCCAGAAGGTGACCTCTAACGCGCCGCTTCGCGCGGGCAAAGGCTCCGCCTACGAAGGCGGCGTGCGCGTGCCGCTGATCATCAAGTGGCCGGGCATCACAAAGGCCGGCAGTGTCAGCCATGTGCCGGTCATCGGCGCCGATTTCTTCCCGACGCTGCAGGCGATCGTCGGAGCGCCCGCACAGGGAACGCCCCCCGTTGACGGCGAAAGCCTCGTGCCTTTGCTGCGCGGAGACGGCACACTGTCGCGCGAGGCGCTCTACTGGCATTATCCCCACTATCACCCCGGCGGCGCAACGCCTTACGGCGCGATCCGCGAAGGCGATTTCAGGTTGGTCGAGTTCTACGAAGACAACCGCATTGAGCTCTACAATCTCAAAGACGATATCGGCGAGACGCGCGATCTTGTAACGCGGTTTCCCGAAAAGGCCGCCACCCTGCGGCAGAAACTCGACGCGTGGCGGCGAAAGGTCGGCGCGCAAATGCCGACGCCTAATTCCGCCTACGACCCTTCCAAGGCGGGGCAGGCAAAAAAGAAACAGGCTTCACGGGATAACCGCTGATCCAAACGGTTTTTTTGATTTGGGCCGGTCATCCTGAACCGCGTCGCGTGCCCGGCGGTTGCGGACCGCTTTGCGGGTCGCCCCTTTATAAGGGGACGCGCGCGATGTTCGCTTGTCTTTCTCGCCTTCCGTCAACGGTTTAACCGGAAAGGAAATCGCGGTTGTCCTTTTTGCCGGTATTGCGTATTGCAATTTGAAACGGTCTGTGTTAATCTGCCATCATCAACTCTTGGGAGAATGTGCAATGAAACAGTGCGCTTGGTTCCTGATTATAGGCTCCGCCGTGTTGACGCATGCGGATGCGTCGCCGTTTTCCGTGATCGGTTGTTCCGAGGTCACTTATATCGGTGCGGCTACCAATGAAACGGTGTCCGGCCGGATCTTGAATGAGGGTTCGCTCCGCAAGGTCGGCGCAGGCGACCTCGCGCTGCCGCTCGCCAAGTTATCCTCCCGTGCCGGAAGCCTTGACGTGATCGATGGCACGGTGACCGCCGCGGCGGACGGCGCTTTCTACGAGATCGCTGACGCGCCGACCGCCTTGCTCTCGCAAGCCGCGTTCTGGGTTGAGGCCAATACGAACGTCGTCACCTTTGTCTCTAACGCTGTCACCTGCGTCTCGCAGTGGCTCGACGTGCGCGAACCGAATCCGGCGGGGCCCTATCAATATCGCCGCGCCGTCAGCAGCACGCTCTTCACCAACGCGTACCCGACCCTCGTCGCGAACGGAGCCGGACTCTCCAACAACTTGTCCTACGTGTATTTCGGCGGCTATCACAGTTTGCAGTGGATGGAGTGGCAGAACGCGGCCTCCAACGCGGCCTCCTTTTCAACAATCCGCAATGTGTTTATCGTACATGGCGCACACAACTCGTACGGCTGGTTGCTGGGAAGCAAATCCGGTGACCCGGCGGATTTCCATATCACCTCTTGCGGCGCCTCCAGCACCGGGTTGGACGGCGCCATCTGGTCCTCGTACGTGCATATGCACCGGGTCAAGACCGGCCGCACCTGGCTTGATCGCCAGCGCATCGACGGCACCGTCGTCAAAGCCAAGGCGGGCTATCAGCTGCTTGAAGTCGAGGTCGGCAGCGGGATCGCTCTTTCGGAGGGGGCCTATGCCGGTAACTTTTTTAACGACCGGAACCTCAGCAGCGTCGCGTATGGCCGTCGGCAGGGCGGCGACAGGCTTTGCGAGGTGCTTATCTACACCAACCGTCTCACGGAAACGGAACGCCTGCAGGTCGAACAGTATCTCTGGCAGAAATGGTTGTCCGCGGAACAGGATGCGCCGGGACTCTCGGTCGCGGAGGGCCGTTCGGCCTCTTTGGAGGTGACCGCAGACACGGCACAAGCCCTGCGTCTCAGCGGCGACGGCACGCTCGTCAAGCGCGGTGCCGGCATCCTCCGCACGGAGGTCGCGGCGGACACGCCGCCGTTTAACGGGACGGTGCGGCTTGATGCGGGACGGCTGGATATGCGGCTCCCGACCGCGGTCCGCATGACCGGCGGCTATGAATTCAACGTCGGCACCAACGTTCTGACGACGATCCCGACGAACAACGCCGAC
>CAZTDL010000658.1:0-2817 GCA_964612775.1 uncultured Lentisphaeraceae bacterium | reverse complement strand
AGGCGGCCGATTCCGCCGTGCCCTCTGCGGCATCGTTGCCTTTTTCACTGTCAACGTAAAATGTCGTCGGCATCGTGCGGTCCGCCCCTGCGACACATGCTGCAGCGCCGGCGATAAAGAAAAAGAGCTCGCGAATGTTCATGCAAATCCCCGATTTTTTGTTCATGTTTTCCCTGATTGTCGTAACGACTCATAGCATTTAATGCGGATAGTCTAACGACTTATCGCGTCCGTTCCAAGCCGATAAGTCGGGTACGATTGAATACCCCGAATGCGGCCTTGCAGACATCCGGACGGGTGATAAACTGATTCCGTCAATTTCACTGTTCTGAGATGAATGTTCGACGCTTCACCGTCGGAAGGAGGTCGGCGCGATGTTGGATTCGGTTTCAGAAGATATGCAGACGCCCGTCGTCTTAATGAACTTTACCCATGTCTATGAGCAGGAAACTTTTTATCTCCGGCAACCGCATGTCTGGATTGACTGTACCGATCTTTCCGGCGTCACGGGCTATTGCGATGCGCAGGCGATGCGGCAGATTCGCAACCGGTTGGCCTCCTGTCGCCCGTACGGCGTGCATTTTATCGACTCCGGTAATTATCATTACGTCAGCCGTTTCTGGGTCGAGAAAATCCAGAGGAATTTCGTGCTCGTGCTGTTCGACAACCATACCGATATGCAGCCGTCGCGTTTCGGGCACATCATGAGTTGCGGCTCGTGGGTGCGCGACGTCCTCGATACGAATCCGAGGATTCAGAAAGTCGTGATGCTCGGCGCCGCGGACGCCTATCTGGAGAATCTGAAGAAAGAGGTCGCCTGCAAGCCGGACTATGCCCGACGCCTGATCGCTTTTTCTCATCAGGAATTGAATCAGAAAGCCAGTTGGCAGGAGTTGGCGGACGAACATCATCAACTGCCGGTCTATATCTCGATCGACAAAGATGTCTTAAGACCTGAGGATGATGTAACGGACTGGAATCAAGGCGACATGTCGCTGATGGTCTTGAAGAAGTTTCTGGACCTTCTGATCGCACACCACGAAATCATTGGCATCGACATCTGCGGAGAATGCTCCCAACTCTGTGGCGAAGGACTCCTCGCCGTTCGGATGAACGATTCTGTAAATAAGCAGCTGCTGCGGGTTTTGGACGAGTGCCGACGGTGCCGGGCGGTGTTGCCGTAGGGGTGATGTTCATGCCGACCGATGGATGCCCGCCGAAACGCGTCCGCCTGTCACTTGAAAATCACCGGAATTGTGCCACGCGACGCGTCTCTGTTTCAGGTCCCGGAGGCTTGCGGCATCCCGAAATCAGAACGCGCCTCGCAATATCGTGTTAGACTGTCGAAGGGTGTGTTCTTGACGGACCGTGTTATTTTTCGGTTGTCACGGTGATCATCACCTCAGAGTCTGAATCTTTCTGCGTGATGATGATCGCGGCTTGGCGATTGTCTTTTTTGACGATCAAACTGGTCGTTTCGCCCATATCCATAGAGGTTTCGGATGCCCAGCCCCCGTCTTTCATTTTCGATGAATAGGTCTCCGCGACCTTCCCCTTTTTCTGGTCGATGCTAAACTGGATCATAAATCCGTCGGGCGTTTTTAGAGCCGTTTGAATTTTTGCGTCTTTGGCGACATAAACATCTTTTGGGAAATCTGCGGGCAATGAAACAGAGTCACCCGTATTCATCACCATTTCGCCTTTGTCCGTCTTGATGCTCATCTTGCCATTTGAGAGATTCACTTGCGCATCGCTCGTCCCCGAGTTTTTCAAGCTTTTCTCAATCACCTTTTCCGCCAGCGTGTCCGAGGCTTTTTTACAGCCGGAAAACATGATCGCCGCACCCATCACCGCACACAAAACCGTCGCATTCTTCATCGCAATCTCCCATATGGCAAGCGCCGTTACCCTGACCTCGCGATTTCTAATCCGAGCCCAGACAACTCCCGCTTGATTCGGATTAGGTTGCCAAACCGGCGTGAAGGCGTCAAGCGTTCTGGCATAGAATTATCCGTGCGGCACAGAGTCGTCTTTTTACCACTCATTGATGTCAAACTACGCTTCCTAAGTCGCCGTGTATACATTTTCAGGTCGTTGCCTCGGCCCACCGGTTCTCGAATCAGAATGTTGCGGAATTCAACGGATTATTACGATATCGGAACATAATGGGTTGTTTCATCGGATGGGGTCTTTGCGTCGCTATACGCTTGAACGTGATTCGGAACGGTCCTGTGTCGGCCGCGCAAGTCCCGGAACCGCCCGACGGCGTACCGGCTATTCCTGCCCGAGTGAAAGAGTGTTCACGGGGCTGGTCTGCTCCTGAAAGCCGCCTGGAGGAATGCGTCGGCCGTCAGGTCGGCCTTCCGATCGGATTGGCGAGCTCGGTTTGAACGGTTGAGCTTTTTGCAACCGTTGCATCCGAATCAAGTCGCCTTTCAAATTGATTCTCGTAACTTCCTCGTATTAATAAGTTGTCGCATTCAAAGGGCAGGCATCCTGTTCATCGACAGCCAACCGGTTTTCCGTTCCAGCCGGATGTCCAGTCGAACTGTTTCGCCGTTTCTTTTATAGAGACGGTTTTCGATATGATCAAACTCTTGTGATTTAGACAGGCGAGCCCGCCGATCACGATCTCATCGGCGATGTCCATGGTGTACTGGTTACGCCAAGCCGCATGCTGGACCGGGACGCTCGTCACGGAGGCGGTTGAACGAGGTGAGAAAACAGCAGACGGCCCACGTCGAGTAAACGCCGCACGGGCACATCCCCGTTTCACTGACCTGTGCGTGTCGGTTTGACAGGGGTGGGTGTGAGACT
>CAZTDL010000657.1:0-2818 GCA_964612775.1 uncultured Lentisphaeraceae bacterium | reverse complement strand
GGCAACGGGCTCCGGCCATTGCGGCATCGTCGATTACGATGGGGTTGGAATTGCCGCAGGGGTAAATGATGTCAACAAACTTTATCTGTACTGGTTTGACGGAACGTCTGGTTGGAGGACGTATGTTCAATAATATGCGTGCTAAATTGGTGACGCTCGTTTGTTTTACTACTGTTTTGTCTTGCCAAGGCGAAACGAGTGATGAAATACAGAGGATGAGAAAGATGGTTGTGTCCGCTGCAGAAGAAGTGGGTGCGCATGTGCAAAAGGCCGCACACATTTATGGAAATTTCGACGGTGAGGGGCCTTGGTGCGTTCATTTTCGCGAACTTGCAGACCAGATGTCAAACTCGTGGGCAACGTCCGCGAACCATTTGGGAGAGATTGCCAGAACGGACATGGAAATGGCTATGGTCATCTGCGCGTGGCAGGCGATGGGACCTAAATCTCCGAACGATTACCTCAAATGCCTTCAGGCGGCGGCAGGTCTTGTTGAGCAGGGAAAACTGGACCGCGAGTTGTTCCGGTATGCGCAAAGCCCGTTGCTTAACGTTCCGTACGACACCCTCGGCTACGAGTATCGGAATCCGGTCGCGCAGGATGTTCTCAACCGGTCGAAAGCGATTTTCAAGGACATGCCTGGCAGAGTGGCCCAATATGACCGATACCTGTCCGGGGAAGCGAAAAAAGCTCTTGAGAAACACGAACGAGACTTGAACTGGTGGAAACATCCGCCGGAAGAAAAGGGGGCAGCCGGCGAAACCGTCGGGCACGGCATTCGCATTAACGATGCCCACAGAAGTCTGGGAAAGAAAGTTAAAGAGGCTGCCGAATCGTCAGACGGGGAATCCCAACCGGCATCCTCAAAGAATCGGACGGGCGAGTTCGGAGTGTTTGGGCTTGGAGCCTCCCTTCTTGTAGGCGCACTGTTTCTTCTTCGGCACCGTCGCCGGCGGGACACAACATCAGGACGGGGACGATGAAGGCATCTCAAACCGAATGCGCCTGCTCCAAGCGGGAGCTGGGCGTCGGCACCTCGCAAGGCTGTCTCGCGCTGAACGATCCCGACCAGATCGTCACCACGCACATCGACTGGCCGAACACGACTTTCCTGGCCGCCGGGAAGCACGCCACGCTCGCGCTGTTGAAAATCGAAACGATGACTGTCGCAGCCCAGCCAGCCGACCGCGCAAGAAAGACGGTCGGGGTTTGTGAGGAGGTTATATTGACGTTGGAACCCAAAGAATTAGGTCTAGTCCCATGGAGTATCGCTTCGCCTGCAATGGGAAAATTGCAATTCATTTTTTCAAATGGCGACGACCTCTATACTGCGCCTTCCCGAACGTTTACTCTTGGAAATCAGAGCCTAATCGAAACAATAACCGCAACTGTCAATGGCGGTGCGACCTCAACAGATCTTCATGTTATCGAGCCGACCGGCATTTTGATCAAAAAATTCGGAAGTGTTCGCATGTTGGATACCTCCATATTCAGCGCAAATTGGAATCTTTTATATGGCAGATATTTATGTACGCCCCGACAGCGTCAATTTCTATCGGATAAAACTACATGAGGGTGACTCATCCGTTCTCCCCTCCGGATATTTCACAACCCATCCACACGAAATGGGGGAACACATTTCCAACGGACCTCATTTGATGACACAGGAAGTGATCGCCGGAAAAGGAACCCGTTGTCAGGAACGTGACCAAATTCAAGGGGCGATAAACATTTCGCCCCCCTATGAGTCAGGGGAACTAAGTTGGTCAATGCTTTGGCAGTATTCGCCCGTCAACGACGAAACTCGGTGGAGTCTTGACAGTGTCTCTCAAACGTTCAGTCTGAGTTTTGATGCAACCAATCGCCCGACTTTGATAGTTTCTAAAGACCAATCGGGATATCGAATCGTTTACGGCGCAGACGAGGTGATTCCCTTAAACCCCTAAAATCGAATGGGATCAGCAATGAAATTCATACTCTCAGTACTTATAATGTTTAAAGCGGTTGTTTGCTGTTCGCAACCCGATCAAATGGTAAACAAACTTTCCGCTGTTGAATGGTTAGTGAAAGACGCCGTGTCTGAAGCGGAAAAGCGCGACAACCCACGGGCACTAGAGATCGCGAACAGAAATTTGAACTTAATCTATTCCGACTCAGGCTTGTTCACAAGTAACATAATCGACAGCACCGATGAGACGTTGGTGCGGCTTCATCTCGAAATATTGAGCGGATGTACAATACTGAAGAAATGGCGACTTCGGGACGCAGAATCGGTTTACCAATACTATCAGACAAACAAAAATGCCGTGGTTACCGGATCGCAAGAGGTTGTTCAAGATAATCCGATTACGGAGAAAGGAGACGCGCGCGACTTTGCCATCAGTAGAATCTATAACGATGCCTTGCACTATGTCCAATTCAGGTTAAAGCATTCAAACACATCCGTAGTACCTAAGCTTCGCGCACTTGTTGATGAACTTGCCGGACCTGAATTGAAGAAGGTGATCTTTGGCCCTGATGGGCAGGATCGGCCCGTGAAAACGCCAAGTCCTGAGAAAGTGCGTTCGTCTTGAAATGCTCCCGTCAACTTGGCTCTTGTCGGAGTAGCCACTCGGAGAAATACCGCCTCGCGGTGACGCCCGTCTCGGGAGACCCGCGCCCGGCCCAGACGCGCCTCAACCGCGACTACGGGGAGGTGGACGACGTCAGCCTCGTCCTCATCAAGGGCGCGAAATACAGGGTTGCGCTCGCGCACGTCTCGACCGATCCGGACTACGACGACGAGCCCCGCCCGGATTACGACTACACGCTGACGGTC
>CAZTDL010000656.1:0-2821 GCA_964612775.1 uncultured Lentisphaeraceae bacterium | reverse complement strand
CGGCCGGTTGCGTCAGTTGGGGGTGGCTCCCAAGATGGAACTGGCTCTCGCTGCTTTGCCGAGTTTAGACGCCTGGGTCACGGAGCGGTATAAGACGGTCCTGCGCGGCGGGCGCCAAGGTGAAAATCAGCTGACGCCAATGGTTGCGCTGGCGCTCTATGCGCGGAGTTTCTTCCTGAACGACTGCGCGATTGGATCGGCGGATCGGGATGTTTTCGCCTTTTTTACCGGCCAGGCCAAGCGGTATGGCCTTAAGATGGAACGGCCGCAGCAGGCTCATCTGGCGCTGGCGCTGAAACGATGGGGGGATGCGGCGGCGGCCGCATCTCTTCTGAAAGCGGTTCGCGATACGGCCGTGACGGATGAGGAGAAGGGGATGTATTGGCGCGATGAGAGGCCTTCGGCGAGCGGGGCTCACGCCCCGGTTGAGACGCGGGCGCTGATGCTTGAGGCGCTGTCGGAGATCGCAGGCGATGCGGACGCGGCTGAAGCCTGCAAAGTGTGGCTTTTGAGGCAAAAGCAGCTGCAGGGGTGGGAGAGTCCGCTGGCCACTGCGTCCGCGGTATATGCGCTGCTGCTGGGGGACCGGAAGCTTACGGACTCGGATGTGCAGGCTGACGTCATGGTGGAGGGACAATCGGCGAGACTCGCGCAGGGCGGGGGAACAGGGGTTTATGAGAAACGCTTCCGACGTTCGGAAATCCGGCCTGAAATGGGCGATGTGAGGATCGCCGAACATAACGAAGGGGTGTCGTGGGGCACGGTTTCTTGGCTGCATTCGGAGGATGTGACCGACATAAAACCGAAAGAGGGCGAGCCTCTGGCAATTAAAAAACGCCTGTTCGTCAGAGCGTATACGGCGCAGGGTCCGGTTTTGAAACCGGCGACGGGTGTGCTGCCGCTGGGTGCCGAACTGGTGACGCGCCTCGAATTGCGGACGGACCGCGATATGGAATTCGTGCATGTGAAAGACTGTCGCGCCGGCTGCGGTCAACCGTTGAGCGAGGTGTCGCGATATCGGCGGCGGAAGGGTGGTTTATGCTACTACGAAAGCGTCTGCGACAGGGCTTCGGATTTCTTTATCGATCTTTTGCCGAAAGGGGTTTACGTGTTCGAATATGCGTGCAGACTGCAGCGGAAAGGCGTGTTCAGCAGCGGCTTGGCCGAGGTTCAGTGTCTCTATGCGCCGGAATGCAAAGGCTATTCCGGGGGCGACATCCTGACTGTGGGGCAAGAATGATGTTTTTTGTCTCGTAAAACGAATGGCAAGGCTTGCTAGTATCCAAGTGGCTTGGTATAGTTACGACGTTGAGTTTCGGCGTGTTTTTCATGCTCTTTTCTTGAAAAGGGCTTTTTGCGGTTGAGACGGGAAGTCGGGTCATTAGCGGAGGCATGAAATAAACTTTATTGAATTGGTTCGGGGATTGGTGATCAATCTGTTTGTGCTGATGGGTGTTGCCGCCCTCTGTACGGTGTTGAGCGGCTGGGCCATTCGTCGGTGTCGCAAAACAAGTGCATGGCAGAACGGGATGATATACGGCCTCGTGTGTGTGGTCGTGATGTTCACGCCTGTCGTGACACACTCCGGGTTTATTGTCGACTGCCGGGTTGGCGTGATCGGTGTCGCCTCTCTTATTGGGGGTCCTGTGATGGGGCTTACAAGCCTTATCCTGCCCATGGCTTACCGTCTCTATGTCGGCGGGGACCGGGTCATGTTTGGGCTGTTAGAACTCTTCTTCGCGTGTTCCTTCGGTTTGCTTTTTCACCTGTTGTTGCGGCGTGAGCAACGGAAGTTGACCTTGCCTTGCGCGCTCTGTTGCAGTGTGGCCGTCGGGCTGCTGACGGATCTGGCGATGGTCATCGCTTTTATGCCTGATATTTTTCTGCTGAATCAGCCTGGATTGGGCCTGCCCGGAATACTTGTGGTGATCCTGATCGCGCCGTTATCGATGGTGGTGTTGAGCTCGATGATTCTTTTGGAAAAGGGCCATTTTGAGGCGATGGATGCTGTCGCCGAGATCGAGCGCCGAATGTTGTATTCGCAGAAAATGGCGGCGTTGGGCCAGTTGTCGAATAAGCTCGCTCACAGCATTCTGAACTCATTGGCCGTGATCATGGGAAATGCCGAAGTTGTGAAAGTCGAGAAAGAAAATTCGCCTGTGGTCGCCGAGTGCATGGATTCGATCGTCGAAAAGGTGAATCATCTGTCGACGATGACCGGTGAGTTGATCGCGTTCGCGTCACCCGGCATGCTCCGGTTCCGGAAAACGGATCTAAGCAAATGTTTGGTCGGGATTGATAACCTGCTGGGCAAAGTCATCGGCTCAGGCGTCGAGGTCGTCATCCATGGTGATCAGCATGCAGGCGAAGTGATGGTGGATCTGAACCGGCTTGAGCAGATTATCATGCATTTGGTCATCAATGCGGTTGAGGCTATGGCGGGAAGTGGAGAGCTGACGATTACGGTCGCGCCGGCGCGCCTGTCCCAGTTGGAAAGCATGCGGCTTCAGGCGGGGGTGAGCGAGAAAAAGCGGCATATGGGCGCTTTTGCCATGTTGTCGGTGCAGGACAACGGGTGCGGGATGTCGCGCGAAACGGTGGCTCGAATCTTTGAGCCGTTCTTTACCACGAAGGAAGATCGCGACAACGCGGGATTAGGTTTGTCAACGGTATATAATATTGTTCAGCAGCATCACGGTTTCATTGACGTCAAATCCAACCCGGGCAAGGGAACGGTCTTCTCGGTTTATTTCCCTGTTTATTCCTGATTCCCCGGATGCGCCCGGCGGTGTCATGGCGGGGGTCTGTCCTGGAATCGGAA
>CAZTDL010000655.1:0-2824 GCA_964612775.1 uncultured Lentisphaeraceae bacterium | reverse complement strand
TGTGGCTATCACCGATGCGCGGGGCCGTTTCGCTCGCTACAAGGTGGTTGATCCGTCCTTCCACAATTGGCCCGCACTAGCCTACGCTTTGCGTAATCAGGAAATCTCGGATTTCCCGATTTGTAACAAGAGTTTCAATCTGTCGTATTGCGGACACGATTTGTGAACATGAACGCTGACGCTTCACTGCCCAACGGAAACGCGCCGATAGACTTGACGTCTGAAATATCAGTTTTGTGATCGTTCTTTTCTCCAACTTCGCGAGGTCCCTGTCATGTTTAAAGTGATACTTGCCCGTCTTCAGCAAAAGCATCGCACGATGAAATACCCTGACGGCGCGCCGCCGCCGTTGCCCGACCGTTTTCGCGGGCGGCCTTTGATTGATGCCTCGAAATGCGTCGGAGACTGCCACGCCTGCGTCGACGCGTGCCCGACCGGCGCGCTGAGTCTGAACGACCGGCGGCATCTCGATCTTGGCAAATGCCTTTTCTGCCCCGAATGCGCCAATGCCTGTCCGCAAAAGGCCATCACATTCTCCGATAGCTACCGGCTTGCGGTTCGTGACCGTAAGGCGTTGCTGGTCACCCGCGAACGCTAGGCCGTGGAGAATATGGGCGCGGCACTCGAGGCGAAGCTGAGAACGCTGTTCGGACGGTCATTAAAGCTGCGCCAAGTGAGCGCCGGCGGCTGCAACGCGTGCGAGGCGGATTCCAACGTGTTGGGTACGGTCGGTTGGGACTTGGGGCGTTTCGGCATCGCGTTCGTTGCGTCGCCGCGTCATGCCGACGGTCTTTTGGTGACGGGCCCTGTCACAAAAAACATGGCGCTCGCGCTCAAGAAGACCTACGATGCGGTCTCTGATCCGAAGATTGTGATCGCGGTTGGCACGTGCGCGATCTCAGGAGGCCCTTACGTCGGGCATGGCGAGGTTAATGACGGTGTGGCCTCTGTCGTTCCTGTTGATCTTTATGTCCCGGGGTGTCCGCCGAATCCGCTGACGATCCTCGACGGTTTGCTCCGACTGATCGGGCGCATCGAAGAAGGGGAAAGGTAGATGGCGGGACGGAGGTGGGGGGGATGACGGAGAGGCGATGCCGGTCGATGTCTCGATACTTGCGCTCGACCGCAAAAAACTATCTTCAATAATTCCTTTGCAACGGTTTTTTTCTTGCTTCAAATAAGGTTTTCATGAGTGGCCGGAGTGCGCGAAAGCGAGGTGTCAAGATCATGCGAATTGTCCTCCATAATTCCCAGCGCCGCTTCAAACTCGACACAACCGCATTCAAGCGGTTGGCTTCGGGATTAGCGGAACAGGCGCAGGCGTTGCATGCGGATGAACCGCCATGGCAGGACATCACGATTCATCTTTTGGACGATACGGGCATGGCGTCGGTGAATGCAGCGATCATGTCGCACAAAGGGACCACGGATGTCATTACGCAGCGTTATGAGCCGATTCCCGGTGAGCCGCCCGGACTCATCGGCGAATTATTCGTGAACGTCGAGGGTGCGGTACGCGCTGCCCCTCATCGTGCAGGCTGGTCTGCGGACCGCGAGCTTGCGCTCTATGTTGCGCATGGCTGTGACCATCTCACCGGCGCGGACGATCATACGCCCAAAGATCGTGCCCGCATGCGACGCCGCGAGTTGAACTGGCTCAAGCGACTCCCGTTGACACCTCTGTATCAAAGCGGTAAGCTGTAAAGCATTCTTAAAACTCTGGAGTTCGATATGAACGGCGCCTTGCTGCTTGCGGTCTCGTGTCTTTTGTTTTTTTTGGCTTATCATTTTTATGGGCGCTTTATCGAACGTGTTTTGGGGGTTGATCCTTCGCTTCCCACGCCTGCGAACACGCTGAAGGATGGCGTCGATTACGTTCCTACTCATCCGGCGATCCTTTTCGGCCATCATTTCGCCAGCATCGCGGGGGCAGGCCCGATCGTGGGACCCGTATTGGCTGCACAGTTCGGGTGGGGTGCCGTGGCCCTTTGGGTCGTATTCGGCTGCATTTTCATCGGTACGGTTCACGATCTCTCCGCCATGTTTCTCTCCATTCGTCATCAGGGTCGCTCGATCGGTACCGTCATCGAGTCGCTGATGGGCTATTGGGGACGGATGCTCTTTCTCTTCTTCTGCTGGTTTACGCTGGTTCTCGTTGTGGCCGAATTTGCGCGAATCGTCGCCGAGACGTTCGTGGAGATGCCGCCTGTGGCTACGGCGTCGCTGCTCTTTATCGCGGTGGCAGTCTGTTTTGGCCAGTTGGTCTATAAAGGCGGCGTCAAGATCTTGACCGCTTCGCTCATCTTTGTTCCACTGACCTTTGCCTGCGTGTATTTCGGCACGCTGATGCCGATCGATCTGACCCGGCTGACGGGCTGTAGCGCTGTGATGGCCAAGCAGCTTTGGGTGGTGATTTTGCTGGGTTACTGCCTTGCCGCCTCGGTTTTGCCTGTGTGGCTGCTTTTGCAGCCGCGCGACTATCTCAACTCCTATCTGCTCTATGCCATGATGGCGTTGGGTTTTATCGGCATCTTTGTGGCTTCGCCCCATATTCATCTGGATGCCTTCACCGGTTGGCACGCCCTGAATCCGGTCAGGGGCACAAGCGAGCCGCTCATTCCATTGCTCTTCGTCACTGTGGCGTGCGGCGCCTGTTCCGGTTTTCACGCGTTGGTCGCCTCCGGAACGACGGCGAAGCAAGTGGCTAAGGAAAGCCACCTGCGGCCGATCGCCTATGGCGGCATGCTGATTGAGGGCGTACTTGCGATCATCGCGTTGATCGCCGTGGGTGTGATGTCCCAAGCCGAATACGGCGAGGCCATAC
>CAZTDL010000654.1:0-2826 GCA_964612775.1 uncultured Lentisphaeraceae bacterium | reverse complement strand
CGTCAGATAAGACAACGCCTGGTCTTGCGCACCGACCCTGAAGATGCCGCGGAAGGCGTACAGCGCGGAGCGGTCCCAATAGGTCTTCTCCCCGGACTGGCTCAGCATGCCATTGCCTGTCCAGAGTTTGTCGGAGAACAGCGCATCGACCGTTCCCTGCTTACGCTCGGTCATGCCGAAAACGAGCGGGATGCAGATCCAGCTGCGCAGTTTGACGTTGCCTTCGTAGTAGCGATATGTTTCAAAACCTTCGACTTTCGCGGCGAAATAAGCATTGACGGCCTTATGCAGCGCTTGCGCTTCCTGACGATAAGCCGCCGCGCCGGCAGGATCTTCCCGCAACGCGTCCAACAGATCCGCCGCGCGCAGCAGACCGTCGTAATAGAGCGTGGAGGTACAGAGATTCGCTTTGCCCGAAGGGAAACGTCCCTCCATCTCATCCGACTGCGAAGCGACGACGCCCTCCGGCATCTTCATCCGGTGACAGTACTCCAGACACCAGCGGATCAGAGGCAACAGCTCACGCGCCTGCCCGCTGTTGCCGTTCGCCAGCACAAAGCGCGAGGCGCCGTGCGCGATCATAGCCGCATCCCCGCGGTCGAACTTGCCGTAGACGTCGCGTCCCTCGGCGATGACCGACCAAGGCAGATATTTGAACTCGGGATTCATGTATCGCGCAAAGAGGCGATAACAATTGAGTGCGCTTTCGTTTCCCGCCGCACAACCGAGGAAAGGGAAAAACGGGCTCACGTATTCCGCTTGGTCGTTCGCCCAAACCGCCGCCAGATAGCTGTTGTAGCCGCCCGGCGCGTGCATCAGCCCGCCGCGCGTCGCGAAGATGCTCTCCGAAGCGTGCAGTTTCGCGAACCGGAACATCAGATTGACAAGCGGGTCAGGCGTCTCCAGCACCAGCGCCCTCGCGTGCGCGGCGATGCCCGGCGGCGTAACGATCACCCTGAGCGACCTCATCGGCACCCAGGTGCAAAGCGCAGACGCGGGCGGCAACGAGTCCGTCAACCAGACCGCCACGCCGACCAACACCTCTGGCGTGACCGTCGACAAGCCCATCGAGACCATCGGCGAGGTCGGCAAGACCGCCCTCACCGGCGGCACCTCGACGGTCCTCAAGCAAGCCGCCTCCGCCGCAGGCCTCACCGGAACAACGACCAACGTCGAAAAGGCTGCCGCCGCAACCGGCTCCGCGTGTGCTGACGGTTCGTGCGCGGTGAAATAGCGCGTGCGTTCAACAGCAAAACGGACGGCGGTACACTGTGCGCATTATGACCGTTGCTGAGTTCATAGCCAAGTGGCGTAAGGTGGATCTGAAGGAGCGCTCCGCCGCTCAGGAGCATTTCATCGACTTGTGCAACGTCTTCGAGCACCCCACGCCCGCAGCCGGGGATCCCACCGGCGCGACCTACTGTTTCGAGAAGGGCATCTCCAAGCAGGGCGGCGGCGACGGCTTTGCGGATGTATGGAAAAAGGATTTTTTCGGCTGGGAGTACAAGGGCAGGCATAAAGACCTTAACGCGGCCTACAACCAGCTCCTGCTCTACCGCGACGCGCTGGCCAACCCGCCGCTGCTCGTGCTCTGCGACCTCGACCGCATCATCGTCCGCACTAACTTCACCGGCACCGTCTCCGCCACGCACGAGATTCCGCTGGAACGTCTCGGCGACACCCGCAACATCGAGATCATGCGGGCCGTCCTGCACAATCCGGAAGCGCTCCGCCCCGGCCAGACCAGCGAGGCTGTCACCCGCGATGCCGCCGAACAGATCGTCGGCATCGCGGAGTCTATGCGCAAGCGCGGCCTCGATGCCGCCGCCGTCGCGCACTTTCTTGACCGCATGGTCTTCTGCCTCTTCGCCGAAAGCGCAGCCAGCGAGCCCGCGCGTTTCTGTTCCCTCATCGGCCAGCTCTTCTCGGCCATGTCCAAGGGCGGCGACTTCGGCATGGAGCGCATCCGCCATTTCAACGGCAGCCTCTTCGACACGGCGGATGTCCTCGAACTGACCGAAGCCGAAGTCAAATGCATCGTCTCCGCCGTGCGGCTAGATTGGAGCGCGGTCGATCCCTCCATCTTCGGCACCCTTTTCGAACGCGGCCTCGACCCCGCCAAGCGTTCGCAGCTCGGTGCGCACTTCACCAGCCGCGAGGACATCGAACTCGTGGTCGACGCCGTGGTCATGGCCCCGCTACGCCGCGAGTGGGCCGAGACCAGGGCCACGGTCGAATGCCTCCTTGCGACTGGCAAGAAAAGTGGCATGGGCGTCCCGCCCATGGAAACCACGGGCAAGATGCCCGTGCCACTGAGCCCCGCCGCGTTGCGCAAGGCCCGCATGGAAGCCGAAAGCATCCTGCACCAGTTTCTTGACCGGCTGCGCGGCGTCAAGGTGCTCGACCCCGCCTGCGGCTCCGGCAACTTCCTTTACGTCGCGCTGGCCCGGCTCAAGAATCTTGAGAAAGAGGCCGCAGTCATCTTCCCCGGCGAGAACGGCCTGAACGCTTTCCTGCCCGGCGTCGGGCCGTGGCAGCTCCACGGCATCGAGATCAACGCCTACGCCCATGACCTCGCGCAGATGACCGTCTGGATCGGCTGGCTACAATGGATACACGCCAACGGCTTCGGCTCTCCCACCGCGACAGGCCCGCGTCCGACCCCGCCTCGCGGCACAGCGCCCTGCGCTGGATCGGGGACATCGACTTCTCTGAAAAGGGCGACGGCCCGCTCGCCGTCACGGCCGTCGAGGAGATCGGGACCGTCGCGGGGGAACAGACGCTTTACGCGTGGATCACCGACGTCCCCGGCCTCGGCGCCGGGAA
>CAZTDL010000653.1:0-2852 GCA_964612775.1 uncultured Lentisphaeraceae bacterium | reverse complement strand
CCGATCCGTTCTTGCGCCTGTCCGCGACGGGCGGCCCCTCTGCGGACAGGCACGATCTTAAACGTCAGCTTAAAAAACTATCGCGGGCCAGACTCCTGACCGATGTCGCAATCACGCCCGGCCGTTTCTCGCAAGACCGCAACGGCTTCCTGTCGGAACTGACGATTCTGTCCGTTCCGGGGGGGGGAAACGCCCGACGCATTCGGCTATTACGCGATTGAGGCGATGGCGGCCGGTGTCCCGGAGGTCTTGCCCGCACAAGGCGCCTTTCCTGAAATTGCGGCGGCGGCCGGATGCGGCCTCCTCATCGAAGACACGAGTCCATCGGCTCTGGCACACGCGTGGGCCGGTTTGCTTGCCGATCCCGAACGCCTCAGGAGAGAATCCGAACGCGGAAAAGAGGCGGCGTTAAACACCTTTTCGCAACGCGTCGCGGCTGAGGCAATGGAGCGTTTTCTGACGCCTCTGTCGGAACCGTTATAAGCGGCGGCGGGAGAGCCTGCAAACGAAAGAGCCCTCCTAGCGTTGATATACGCTCGGGTCGAGCGGCGGGATGCCGAGATTAGGCTTCCAGTTGGGCGATGCGCTGTAGAAACGCATGGCCGTGTTGAAAACGAGATCCTTGATCACCGTATCGCTGTGGCCGTCGTTACGCATATAGTCGACCACCTTGACGAGCGAAAGAGGATCCGATACGCCCCAGTCCGCAGAGCCGTTGACGATCACCCGCTCATGTCCATAACGCTTGACCATGGCCGAAACCCGCTGGGGATTCAGTTTGGAATAAGGATAGACCGTCATGCCGGCATAGCATCCGGAATCCAGCGTGTGCTTAATGGTCTCTTCGGTGTTGTGATCCACATCAATCCGCTCGACCGTGAAGCCCTCACTCTTAATGATTTCGAGAATGCGCAGCGTTCCGCGCAGTTTGTCCACGTGCGGCGTGTGCAGGATCACCGGCATCTTCCGCTCTTCCGCCATTCGCAACTGGCGGATCATGGCGTACTCTTCGTTCGGCGTGTTCAGATTCAGGCCGACCTCACCCAACGCCACACAGCGCGGATGCGCCAGATAAGGCGCCATCCCATCGATCACCTCGTCCGCCAATCCGCGATCATCCGCCTCTTTGGGATTCATGGCGATGGCACAGAAGTGATCGATACCGAACCGCGCCGCACGCACGGTCTCAAACTCGAGGATCAGCTGAAAATAATCGAAGAAGGAACCCGCGTAACGGCGGTTGGTCCCAAGCCAAAAGGAAGGTTCCACGCACGCCCGTATCCCGGCCTGATACATGGCCTGATACTCGTCCGTCGTGCGCGACAACATATGGATATGCGGTTCAATGATCGTCATGATGCGCCTCTCAAAACAGGAAAACCGGATGTATTCTATTTTTTAAACGTTTCAAGTTAATCACGGGTTCACGCGAACGTCAACCGTTTCCCTGAAACGATGCGTCGGCAACACGTCGCATTACCCCTCCTTTTTCCGCCAATCCGGATGCTCGGCTTTATATGTCTGAAAAGTCTGGTACTCCGCCGACGTGATCTGGCCATCGCCATCGGCATCGATTACGCGAAACAGCCACTCCCACCCTTTCTTGGTCGCATTCCACTCCGCGCGCGAAATCAGTTTGTCGCCGTCGCGATCGGCCTCCCTGATCAACCGGTCTGCGGATATCCCATCGTTCGACGCAGGCCCAACGTCCCTGGACGCATCCCACGAAAGTTTCTGTCCCGCCTTCTCCAACGCCGCGTGATAGGCGGTCTTATCGATCGCTTGCACGGTGGTCTTTTCAGCCAGCGCACGGCAGGCGGCGATTCCCGCCGACTCGCCGCAAATCATAAACACAGGCTCCATGCGCGCCGATGCGTACCCCAGATGAGAGGCCGAAAAGCAGACCGGGACCAGGAGATTCACGCATTCCGCGGCCTTAGGCGTCAGCGCCCGATAGGGAATCGGATACGGCACGTTCGTCGGTCCCTTCGGCCCGCCGACGAACATCTTGCCCTCCAGTCCCACCCACACCTTGCCACCGCGCTCAAACCAGATGCGCCGTGCCGGATAGGTATCGATGCCGTATTGAGCCAAACACACGGGATCATCCGCTTTGGCCGTCTTATTGTAGACATCGTGAGCAGTGACCGTGTAGCAGCCGTTCATGCGCTTGGCCACACGCACATAGAGCTGATGCGGCCACCCCTGCGTCTCTGGATGGCAACGACGATCAAGGCCCCATTCAGCGACTTCCTTGCGATAGGCCTCCGGCACACGCGGATCCGTGCTCATGAAAGCGTGCAGCCCGCGCAAATAGTCTTGGTGCAACTTCCACACCCGTGCCCGTTCAGCGTCATCGCCATCCGCATATAAGTGACTCACGCCGACCGGCGACATCGAAAAGAGCGAACTCCGCTGATAGTTCCACTCGCCGGAGTTTTTCCAGCCGGGAAAAATCCCGACCAGCCGCTGATGCAGTTCGGACGGGACCTTCACGGTCTGCGCCAGATAAGCCACGTAACGTCCGACCAGCTCGAAATCCAGGGGGTCATATCCCGCCGGCGGAGTCAGCGGCACTCGAAACGCCGGCTCCGTCGTCGTATAGTAACGGTAGTTGTACGCCTGCGTATAGCCATCCGCGGCCCCGACCGGTTTGCCATGGTCTTTCTCGACCCATTTGAGCGTGCCGCTTTCAGGATGTCCGGGCACGACGAACGGATCGATCGGAGCCTCCTCCATCGGGGGCTGAACACCCGCGTGCGGTTCGCCGTACTCAGCCGCCGCCTCACGCCCAACCCGATACGAGACGCCCGCCTTGGCCATGAGATCGCCCTCGTAGCTCGCGTCAATAA
>CAZTDL010000652.1:0-2860 GCA_964612775.1 uncultured Lentisphaeraceae bacterium | reverse complement strand
CTTGACATGCGGCGTATTTTACAATATATCGCTTGTCAGCGCAAGTAAGCACTAGGACAATCGGTTTCGGTGCGGAGGGACGTCATTTTTTGAACGGGCTAGGTTATCCGGCCAACCTTATGCTTGTCGTGCGGATTTCGCAACATAGGCCTGGGACGCGTTTCCGCGTGGCCTTGCGCATGAGAACCTTATCCGGGGTTGCTCTACAGAGCAGCGGCCAATCCCGGTGGCGAGGACAAGCGGTCTGCGTGTAAGGTCGGTCGCGTGTGCAATCCCAAGAACGATGTGTCATCTTTCAACGGTTATGTCTGCTGCAGTAAGAATCGGTGTGGCGGAATACTCGCGAGAAAGCCGTTGGTGAAATCGGGAAAGTCCTTAGGGAATAAAAAGAACTGTGTCACCGCTATGCTTGTGTTTGGGATGGGGTGCCTGAACGTTGCTTTGTCAACGGCCGTCGATTTTTCGGCGATCACCTCGCCGATCATTTTCAGAGGAGATGCGGTCACGGCTTATCGCGATCCGGCCGCGGTTTATGCTGACGGCTTGTTTCGTCTGTATTTCACACTGGTGCGGATCGAGAAGGACGGACATCCGTACTCCTATCTCGCGTGGAGCAAAAGCCGCGATCTGGTGTCGTGGAGCGCGCCGGCCATTCTGACTCGGCGGGACCGGAATCTCAACTACGGGAGCCCCGGCAATGTCATTCGGCATGACGATGAATGGATGCTCTGTCTGCAGACGTATCCGCGTCCGAATGATGAACCGTACGGTAATGCGACCTCGCGCCTCTGGACCATGCGCAGCAGAGATTTGGAACAATGGGGTGAACCTGAACTTCTGCGTGTGAAGGGTTTCGATGTGCCGATCAAAAAAATGGGACGAATGATTGATCCTTATCTGCTGGCGGATAAGGATGAACCGGGCAAATGGTGGTGTTTTTTCAAACAGAACGGCGTGAGCCGGTCGTGGTCGCGAGATTTGAAAACGTGGACGTACGTTGGCCATGCGCCTGCGGGAGAGAATGCCTGCGTGCTCCTCGACGGTGGCGATTACGTGCTGTATCATTCGCCTGAAAACGGTATTGGCGTAAAACGGTCTGCGGATCTTAAGACATGGCGGGATGACGGCGTGCTTACGTTGGGGCAAGCGGTGTGGCCCTGGTCGCAGGGGCGGTTGACGGCGGGCTTCGTGCAGGACTTGCGGCGCGATCCCGCCGTGGGTAAAGCGATCATGTTCTTCCATGGGTCGGATTATCCGGAGAAAGATTCTCGAGGAGGGTTCGATAATTTCGCTAGTATAGGGCTTGCGTGGAGCGATGATTTAAGGACGTGGCGGTGGCCCGTTGGCGATGTCCAAAGCGACCCTCAACAGTCGAAAATGAAGTGACGTGAAATCATGCTGATTACGTATGATTTGTTTCTGTTCATCCGGACGGGGTGCGTCAGGGCGTGTCCGAATCGAACGTTTATCGTAAACGAGGAAGGGTAAAGAGTTGTGAACCGGATTTTTATTTCAACGATGATGTCGGCCACGTTTTCCATCGCGTGGTGTACGGGGGCCTTCGCTCAAGGACAGGGGTTTGCCCCGTCGATTTTTTGGGCAAGCGATCCCGTTCGGCCGGGCGAGGCGGCAATGGTTATTGGGGATGATTTTGGCAACGCGCCGACGCTTGAAGTCATACGGTTGCCGGATGGTCGCGCACGCGTGCCGACAAAGGAGGCGCTTGTGTGGCCTAGACGCTTCACGGCCGTGGCGCCGCTTCAGGCCAATGCGCAATCGGTGAAGTTCGTTGTGCCAAAGACGTTTGATTCTGGGCTTTTCGCCGTGCGGGTTTCAACAGGAAACGGGACGGCCGTTAGGGTTCTGAATCGTCCTCAAGTCTGGTGGCTGCAGGGCGACGGCGGATTGGAGGCGACGCCCGGAGGTTGGGTCCGCGTGTTCGGTAAGAATCTCGGTTGGAACGTGAAAGACGGATTGCAGAAGCCGGAGTTGCGGCTCGATGGTCTTCGCACCGTTTTTCTGCCGGTTGAAACGGATGGTAACTCGGCGCGTGCAATGCTCCCCTCTGATTTGCCCAAGGGACGGTATCGGCTTTATATTCATGGCGGCGCAGGAGGTGTTCAGGGGTGGAGTGATCCTGTCGATCTGACGGTCGGGAGGAAAGACGCTTGGCCACAGACGATCTTTAATGTGACGAACTTCGGCGCACAGGCCGACGGTGTGAAGGACGATACGGCAGCGATTCAGAGTGCCTTGTCGGCTGCGGCGACGAATGGGGGCGGCATCGTCTATTTGCCGTTAGGCCGTTACGCGGTTTCTGACGCACTGATCATTCCTCGCCGGACCGTGTTGCGGGGCGAGAAGGTTGATTGGGTTGCGTTGACGTGGCCCGATCTGCAGAAGCCGCCCGAGGCTCTCGTCGCGGGCACGAATTCGTTTGGGCTGGAAAATCTCACGATCTATGTGAACCATCACCATCACGTCATTGCCGCGGATCTTGGTGACAGGCCGGATTCGGGCGATGTGTTTTTGCGGCATGTTCGCGTTCGCGCCGATTCCTATCGAGGCCACCCGTCGCAGGAAGAGGTAAACGAGCGTTTCCGCGAATCCATGAAGTGGTCCACCGGTGGCGGCGATACCGTACGCATGGGAGGAAAAAACATCGAGATTACGAATTGTGATTTTTATGGTACCGGCCGCGCATTGTTTCTGAGCCGGGTGCGGGGCGGCCGTGTTGCAGGCAACCGCTTTTTTAACGGGCGCTGGGGTTGGTATTGCATCTCGGGAAGCGATGGTTTGATCTTTGAAAACAACGAAATCAGCGGCGCGGATCTGATGTCAACGGGGGGCGGGCTGAACT
>CAZTDL010000651.1:0-2863 GCA_964612775.1 uncultured Lentisphaeraceae bacterium | reverse complement strand
ACGCATGCGTCCACATTCGGCGGTAATCCTGTTTCGAGTGCGGCGGCGTTGGCCGTTTTAGACGTGATCGAGGAAGAGGCTTTGGTAAAGCGGGCTGAAGAGGCGGGTGCTCTTTTTGTTGAAGGCCTCAGCGTTTTCGTTGAAAAATACAAACAGGTGCTTGAAGTCCGCGGCAAGGGTTTAATGGTTGGCTTGGTTGTGGAAGGCGCTGCGAAAGAAGTCGTGGACGCGTGCCGCGATATGGGTTTGCTCTGCTGCGTGGCAGGCGAACATGTCATACGTTTTCTCCCGCCGTTGAACGTGAAGGACAGTGATCTCGAAGAGGGGCTGGAAATGATCGGCGATGCTTTGGATCAGCTCTTCGGCGAACAAGACACTGTCGTCGAATAGAATACGGTTTTAGGCTGTCCGCCCATTATAATTTAAGTCAAACCGAGCGCCGCAGGGGGAACCCTGCGGCGCTCGGTTTGGTTGTGTTAGGAGATCGTCCTCCCAATGGCGATGTCCGGTTCGTGTCGGCCTCGATAAGCACGCTGGCGCGAACATATCCGCGGCCCCGTTTTTTTTAATCGGACAACGCGCTTGCGAGCGGTTTGGATTGATTTCTCGCGGTGGACACGCTACTCTTTATTCCTTCGGAATTCATAGGAGATTTTGATATGGCTCTGACATTAGCGGATTTGAAGGGTAAGACGGTTGGCGCGTGTGTTTCGGGTGGGTTGGACAGCCGCACGATCACAAAGGTGATGATGGAGGCGGGAGTGAACGTGGTCGCCTTCTCTGCGGATTTGGCGCAACCTGACGAAAAGAACATCAACGACATCAAAAAACGTATGGCACCCTGTGGTGTTGACACGATTATCGTAGATCTCAAAGAGCCTATGGCCGAAGCGTGTTTTCAGGTCATTGAAGCGCAGGCGATGTATGATGGTGGTTATTGGAATTCTACGGGCATCGCGCGGGCTGTCACTGTGCGCGGATTGATCGCGGAGATGAAGAAGCGGAAATGCACGGTGTTGGTGCATGGCGCGACGGGTCGCGGTAATGACCAGATGCGTTTTGAGCGGTACACCAACGTGTTGGCTCCGTCGATGAAAGTCTACTCGCCTTGGCGCGACGCGGAGTTGCTCAAAAAGTTTCCTGGCCGTACGCAGATGGTCGAATTTCTTGCAAAATACGGTATTGAGGCTTTTGTCGGCGCAAAGAAAAAATATTCCACGGACGCTAACATTGCCGGTCTTTCGCATGAGGCCGAAGATTTGGAAAGCATGGAAACATCGATGTTGATTGTGGCTCCCACCATGGGTGTGTGGCCTCAGCAGGCACCTGACAAGATCGAAAAGGTGACGGTACGCTTTGAGAAAGCCCGTGCGGTACAGGTCAACGGTAAGGATGTGACGCCGTTGGAGGCGATGCGAATGGCAAACAGGTTGGCTGGACGCAACGGCGTTGGCATGAAACATGCACTCGAGAACCGTATCATCGGTACCAAGAGTCGCGGTGTTTACGAGGCGCCGGGCATGGAGTTGCTGGCTACTGCGTTACGTTACGTGTATCAGGCTACGATGGATCGTCGGGCGGGACTGCTTTTCGGACAGTTGTCCAAACTGGTGGCGGACCAGATTTACGACGGCCGCTATTTTGATCCCGCAACGCAGGCCGCTCGTGCGGCGATCGGCGTGTTCGCCAAGCATGCTACAGGGACTGTCGAGGTTGGTCTTTACAAAGGCAACATCTTTTTCAACAAGCTTATGGGTTGCAAGGCGTCGATTTATAACGAGGCCGATTCGTCGATGGAGGCCAGTAACGGCCTCAATCCCGTCAGTTCCCAAGGCTTTGCGGAAATCCAGAGCGTTGAGGCTCGCATGTTGGCACAGGCCGGGCAGATCGTAGCAAAGTGAGGACGACATGGTAAACCTCAAGACCTCGTATCTCGGACTCGAACTCAAGAATCCATTGGTTGTCAGTTCGGGCCCTCTGACGGATGATGTCGACTCTGTCGCCAAACTGGAGGCCTCCGGTGCGTCAGCGGTGGTGATGCGCTCAATTTTTGAGGAGCAGATCAGATCGGACGTGTCGGACATGTATACGGCGCTCGAAGGCGACACGAGCATGGCGGCGTTGGAATATCTACGTGCGGATTTGCCCGGACAGCTCGGGCCGGAACGCTATCTCGATAAAATCTCTGCCATGCGGCAGCGTGTGAAAATACCGATAATCGCCAGTGTGAACTGCGTGACCGCTTCGAACTGGGTTAGCTATGCTAAGAAGATCGAACATGCGGGTGCGGATGCGCTGGAACTGAATCTCTATCATATGCCTGTTGCTCCGAGCGATACGTCGGATAGGGTTGAGGCTCGTCGATTGAAGTTGGTCAAGGATGTCATCTCAGAAGTCAAGTTGCCCGTTTCGGTTAAGCTGAGCAGCCACTATACATCGTTGCTATCTTTCGCGCGCATGCTCGAAACTGCCGGCGTGAGCGGTTTGGTTTTTTTCAACCGATTCTTGTTGACTGATGTTAATACCGACGACGAGTCGCTTTATTTTGCGCCGAATTATTCCACGTCGAAAGTTTTGCATTCTCAGTTGCGATGGACGGCCGTGGTGCGAGACTGGGTGCGTTGCAGTATCGCCGTCAGTGGCGGCATTCACACAGGCGGTGATCTGGTGAAGGCGCTTCTGGTGGGTGCGGATGTCGGTTGTATTTGTTCCGTGTTGCACCTTCGCCAAGATATCGGCGTGATCGGCGAGATTTTGGAAGGGCTAACCTCGTGGATGGAGCGCAAGGGATACGGAGCGCTCTCTGATTTTCGAGGCAAGTTGCGCGAGACGAATCTCAACGACGGCTACGGTTTTGAACGTG
>CAZTDL010000650.1:0-2875 GCA_964612775.1 uncultured Lentisphaeraceae bacterium | reverse complement strand
ACAATTCGACGGCCGACGCCCGCACCGATACGAATCTGCGCGGACGGGCGGCGAGGCTGCGCATGGTCCGATTCCTGAAAACCGTGCCTGGCTTGGAAAAGGTGAAGCTTGAGAGCATGTCGCCGGAAGTGGGCATCCGCGAAACCTACCGGGTGACGGGTGAGTACGTGGTGACGTATGCGGACTATGTGTCGGGGCGGTGTTGGGATGACTCGGTCTGCTATGCGTTTTATCCGGTCGATATGCACGATCCGAAGACCGGCGTAAAGCCCGCGCATTTGAAAGAGGGTGTCGTTCCCACCGTACCGTTGCGGGCGCTGATTCCGAAGGGCAGCCGGAATCTGCTGGTCGCGGGGCGGTGTTTGAGCAGTGACCGTCAGGCGAATTCAGGGTTGCGCGTGCAGGCGACCTGCATGGCTACGGGGCAGGCCGCCGGTGCGGCTGCGGCTTTGGCGGCCAAGTGCGGCGTGACGCCGGGAAAGGTGCCGCTGGACGAGCTGAAAATATTGCTCACGGCGTGCGGAGGGATCGTGCCCTCTGCCGTTCGCTGACTGGAATGCGAACGGGGCGAAACGACACGCAACGTTCCGGTTCGGATCACACGGACTCGCTGTCGCTTAGATTTCATCTCGTGTTTTACGTGCGAACGGTGCTAAATTAGTTCCGCTTAAACGGAATGCTGGCTACCATGTCGCAACGGGGAAAGAACCATGCCCTACGGAACAGAGGGTTGCCGCCGCACGGACGCGCAGTCGTTCCTTGATGCGGAGACCCTGAACGCGCTTCGCGCGTATCTTGCCGGCCGGCAGATGCCGGAGGCGGTCAAAACCGAAGACCGCGTGTGTGAGCCGCCTGCGGGACTGTCCGCTTATCTCGCCGGGGCGGGTGTTCCGTTCTCGCGTCGGCTGTTGGACTGTATCCGGGCGAGCGGCTGCGGCGAGGTGGATATTTACAAGCGCGCGCATGTCGACCGTAAGCTCTTCTCAAAGATCCGGAGCGATCCGAACTATCAGCCCAAGAAGACCACCGTGATTGCCTTTGCGCTGGCCTTGCGTCTCCCGCTGGAGCAGACGTGCGACCTGCTGGCTTCTGCGGGTTACGCGCTTTCCGGCAGCGCCCCCTTCGATTTGATCATCCGGTTTTTTCTTGAACGGGGCGTGTACGATCTCTTTCTGATCAACGATGCGCTGGATAGGTTCAATCAGCCGGTTCTCATGGTGTGAAAATGTCGCTTGGCAGGCGACACATTGGTCCGCCTCGCGTGTTAAGGTATCGCCGTTTTCATGAAGGGATCGTGAAGACGCAAACCTGTTAACGCACGAGGAGGCAGACATGAATAACAGCACAAGCGTATCGGATACGGCACAGAAGGCGTTCGATAACGACGCGTCGGCCCGCAATTATCGGCCGCGTCTTTCCTTCTATCACGCCAACGGCAAGGGAAGCGGCAGCGCGGCCCGGTTCGAGCTTGTTCCCGCCTGCGGGGATCGGGAAGGGTCGGTGTTTCTGACACTCGCTTCGCAGAAGAGTGTGGCCTCGGGGTCTGTCGACCAAGGCAACCGCCAATATGCCACGTTCGACTGGAAGAACCGTATCGCCGTGAAACTGAATTTCGGCGACCTCTGCCAGATGCTGTCCGTCTTCAAGGGACAGGCCGCGACCATCGCGGACGGTAAGGGACTGTATCACGATAGCCGCACCACCACCACACGCATCAACCTGACCCGGCAAGCCGAACCTTATGCCGGTCTGGCGCTGGAGGTGTCGCGGCGTGGCAAGGCCGAATCGGAGCAAGTCCTTCGCACGCGCATCATATTCAACAATACGGAGGCGTTCGGGCTTGGCGCGGTTTTGGAACAGATCTTGGGCTTGCTGGCGTTCGGGATTCCGAATGACGTTTCTTACACCTCAAGCTCCGCGCGTGCGGAAGGCGAACCGACCGTTGTCTAGTTCGTGTTATTGGATCGCGTCAACGAGCTTGGAAGCGATGCCGGTATAAGTTGCGGGCGTGAGCGCGAGCAGACGCTGCTTGTCGTCGTTCGGCATGTCCAGACTCTCGATGAACTGCCGCATGATCGCTGCCGTCATCTTTTTGCCGCGCGTGAGTTCCTTGAGCTGCTCGTAGGGGTTTGCCTTGCCCAGTTTGCGCATCACGGTTTGGATCGGCTCAGCCAGCACTTCCCACGCGTCGTCAAGGTCATCGGCCAGACGGTCGGCGTTGAGCTTGATTTTGCCGAGGCCTTTGATCGTGGCCTGATAAGCCGTGAGCGAATATCCGAACCCCACGCCCATGTTGCGAAGCACCGTCGAGTCCGTCAGGTCGCGCTGCAGACGCGAGACCGGCAGTTTGCGGGCCATGTGCTCAAGAAGTGCGTTGGCAACGCCGAGGTTGCCTTCGCTGTTTTCGAAATCGATGGGGTTGACCTTGTGCGGCATGGTCGAGGATCCGATTTCGCCTTTCACGGTCTTCTGACCCAAATAACCGAGCGAGATGTAGGCCCATATGTCTCTGTCGAGATCGAGCAACACGGTGTTCCAACGAGCCAACGCGTCAAAAAGCTCGGCGATGCCGTCGTGCGATTCGATCTGCGTGGTGAGTACGTTCTGGCTTAGACCGAAGTGGCCCTCAATGACCGATTTGGCCAGCGCTTCCCAGTCGACGTCGGGATAGGCGGAGAGATGGGCGTTGAAATTGCCGACCGCGCCGTTCATCTTGGCGGGCAGGACAAGAGCGTCGAGTTGGGCGGCCTGCCGACGCAGGCGGTGAACGAAAACCGCCAGCTCTTTACCCAACGTCGTGGGGGATGCGTGCTGGCCGTGCGTGCGTGCGAGCATGGCGGCGTCGCGGGTTTCTACGGCCAGGGTTGCGAGCGTG
>CAZTDL010000649.1:0-2879 GCA_964612775.1 uncultured Lentisphaeraceae bacterium | reverse complement strand
GTGCTGGTGCGGCTCGATCTTGACGAGATAACCCTGTGCCTCGAGATCAGCCACCAGTTGCTTGCGGCAAGCGAAACGGTCCATGCCGGCATATTTCCCGGCCAGCTCGTTCATGGTGCCGTCGCCATTCATCACGTTCATCATCTCAAGGTTATGACGGCGCGCCACCTGAAAATCGTTGGGGTCGTGCGCAGGGGTGATTTTCACGACGCCGGTACCGAAGGCGCGATCCACGTAATCGTCCGCCACCACGGGAATTTCGCGGCCGCACAGCGGCAGCGTCACGGCCTTACCGACCAAAGCCTGATAGCGTTCATCCGCCGGATTCACGGCCACCGCCGTATCGCCCAGCATCGTCTCGGGACGCGTCGTCGCCACCACGATCTCGCCGCCGCCGGGAATCGGATAACGAATATGCCAGAGGTTGCCGTTCTCGTCCTGATGCTCGCTCTCCTCGTCCGACAGTGCGGTGTGACAGCGCGGGCACCAGTTCACGATATAGTTGCCGCGATAGATCAATCCCTCGTCATAGAGGCGGCAGAACACCTCGGCCACGGCCTCGCTTAAGCCCTCATCCATGGTGAAACGCTCGCGTTGCCAATCGCAACTCGCGCCCAGCGTTCGGAGCTGGCGCACGATAGTGCCGCCGTACTCCTGACGCCACGACCAGACGCGTTCCAGAAATTGTTCGCGGCCCAAATCGCGACGCGACAGTCCCTCTTTACGCAACGCCTTTTCCACCACGTTCTGCGTAGCGATGCCCGCATGATCCGTTCCCGGAATCCAAACCGTATTACGGCCCTGCATGCGGTGCCAGCGCACCAACACGTCCTGAATGGTGATGTTGAGGGCATGCCCCATGTGCAGAATACCCGTCACGTTCGGCGGCGGAATCACCACGCTGTAGTGCTCGCCGCCTCGGCTCGCGTCAGAATGAAAATGGCCATTCTGTTCCCACCATGCGTACCATTTGTTCTCGACGGCCTTCGGATCGTAATGTTTTTCCATGATCAAATCACACGTTTCTACTTACGGTTGCTAAAAAAGAGGTGACATTTAACCAAAAAAACGGGTCAATGACAAACTTTACACCGCATCGAGAAGAGGGAAAAAGAAGATCTTCTGCTTACGCGATTCTCGTTCTCGGCCGACGGCCGTGTCCAACGCGAACAAGACAGAATCGCGCCATGAAGAGGATTGGCAGGATAGCGGAGCTCCCAAAGGCCTTAAGACCAACAGCCGGCTCGTTTTCACGGCAGCATCACCGGCACGGCCCATTTACCGATCGTGATCGCTTCGTTCTCGGCACAGACTTTCTGATACACCGTACAGAAATTTGCGGCATTCCGCGGATCAAACAGTCGGATTTCAGGCAGGCGAACCTTCTTAAACCCTTGAGCCGGCAGCGCGGCAGTCTGGCTGTCTCTGTTACGCGCAGCCGTCGGAGTCAGCATCAGGACGGTCCCCGCACGCGCGCACCGAACAAGTTTCGGCCCGTTCATCGGAGCCTGCAAGAATGACGCGCCGGCCAATTCGTACGGCCATTCGCCTACCACATATCGACGGTCGGTAAAGAGCGTTTGGCCGACTTTGGCCTCAAGCTTCAACAGGCTTTCGCCCGACAGCGTTCCCGTCGCCGTTTTGTTAAGAAGCTCGCCGTCGCCATTCGCGGACACGTCAGGCCGTATCCGTTCCCGGCCTCCCGAGCCTTTGCTCACGATCTGACGCAACGCGACAGTCGGTGCGCCCGCATTTCCGGAAAGAGCATCTTCCTCACGGAAAGACGCCATGAGAATAAGACGCTCGCCCACCCGGTCATAATCATAAATAACGCGAATGAGCCCGTCCTTATCCTGTTGGCCGTCCGGATATGAAACGCCCGAACGCTCATCCAACAGCAGACCGCCCCGCCAAGTTGCGCCGTCGTCCGTTGAGACGTAGGCCGTCAAATGCGAACGCCCCGTCTGCTTATAGAGAGGCCCGTGTTTCACCAGTATCAGGTTGCCCGAAGCGAGGCGCCGGATGAAAAAACGAGCCGTCGGATGCAACAGCTTCGAGGGCTGCAAATCGGGCCAGGTAACGCCACGGTCCGTCGAGACGCTCTCGGCGATCCCGTATTTCGTGCGCGACAGCAGCCAAAGGGAACCGTCCTTGCGTTCGACAAACGCGTGCTCGTCGAACAGACGCTCACTTTGAGGCATTGTCGCGCCGCCCCGGACGCTCCAAGTCTTCCCCCGATCGGTCGAGACCAGCATCTTCGAGCTCTGCGCCGTATACCAGGTGCAAACAGGAAAAACCCATTCGCCGGACGAGAGGACCAGCGGCTTATCCATCATCACTCCCGTCGCGATTCGAACGGGTTTCGTCCACGGCGACGTCGCGGCTTCCGGGTTGTCCAGCACCATCATCCAAAGCCCGTCGGACGCGGGTTTGCCATTTTCACGATCCGTCCACGTCCAACGCAACGTCCCGTCCGGCGCAATCCACAGCTCAGGATCAAAAGCACGCCGAGGCCCTTCGAAATCGGGATCGACAATCCGCACTTCCTCCCATGTTTTTCCGTTGTCTCCGCTGGTACTCAGCACCACGTAATTGTTGTTGTCCTCATTCGGCGTGACACCCGCATACCACGTGGCCCACAGTCGCCCCCCGCGCGAAACCGCCATACTGGGGATTCCCGTGAACGCGCGGTTCGTGACGGCATGCGCAGCCAACGGCGCACCGACATGCAGAGGCGGCGCAGGCACCGGACTCTGGGCAAGGCAAACCCCCATGATCGCGAACGTGGCCCATATCCCCGTTGAAACGCTGTTCGACATTCCGCCCCCCCTTGTGTGAAACGACCACCCGTCCGCATCGTTCCGATTCCAGGACAGACC
>CAZTDL010000648.1:0-2881 GCA_964612775.1 uncultured Lentisphaeraceae bacterium | reverse complement strand
TCTGGCCGCGGGCTGGACACACTCCGTCGCTGTTCAAGACGGTCGTGTCTGGACGTGGGGGGACAACGCTTGGGGACAGCTGGGTCAACCCGATGCCGGGCGTTCACTCCGTCCGCGGCCAGTTGCCGGTGTGGATCACGTGATCGCCGTTGCCGCCGCGTGGCATACGCTTGCACTCGCGTCCGATGGGCGGGTTTACGCGTGGGGACGGAACACGTTCGGCCAGCTCGGCAACGGTCGTTATGGACTTGATGCGAAGGTAATGACCCCCGTGCGGATTGAGGGGCTCGCGCATGTTGTCGCGCTCTCGGCGGGCTGGGATCACAGTCTCGCGCTGACTCGTTCCGGCAGCGTGTACGCGTGGGGTAGCCGTTCGCACGGCCAGCTCGGCGACGGCGTGCGCGAGACGGGGCGTCCGGTTGCCGTGCCTCAACGCGTGCCCGGTCTAACGAATATCGTTGGGATCGCTGCTGGAGGACAGCACAGTTTGGCGCTTCGCAAAGACGGCATGCTTTTCGCATGGGGCAGCAACTGGAACGGCCAGCTCGGCAACGGTAAAATCGGAGTCGACGCGCATAGCGCCATACCGCATCCCGTACTTGGCCCAGACGGCAAAACGCCGCTCGCGAACGTAACGGCCATTACGGCTGGAAGTTTGCATAGCGCCGCCGTGACATCCGACGGTCAGATCTATGCCTGGGGCTACAACGGCACGGGACAGATTCCGACGGGAACGCGCGGAGGATTTTGGGACGACAAAGGACCGCGAAATGTCGCGTTGCCTGCGGCGGCGCGCTCGGACGGTTCAAAAAAACAGACGATGCCGGCGATTGCCATCTCTGTGGCGGCTGGTTACGAGGCGACATATGCTGTGACAACCGCTGGCGGTGTGAGTGCGGCGGGGTGGAGCATGTATGGAGAGTTGGGCAATGGCTCCGCAGGCGTGAACCGCGATACCTTCGGCGCGGTGCTTACGGGCCGGCCGGTGGTGTGGGAGAAACCGTTGCGCGGCACGTGGTCGCCCTCGCTGGTCTATCGGTATACAGACGAGGCGCATGTGACCGAAGGCGTGAAGGATCTGGAGGTGGTCGACGCGTTTAAAGGACCAGCGCTCGAAGTTGGCCAAGAAGCCTCTGCCGGAGTGCGCAGCGGCCGCATCTCGCGCACGCTCGGCAACGTCGAGACTCAGGCGTCGCTGACCTATCCGACGCGGGCCTTGGCAGGCAAACCGGCAATGTGCTTGCTCACCCGGTTGGCGTTCGGAAGTCATCCGGGCGACAACGATTACGCGACGTCGGTTCGGTTGCGCTGGACGAACGTCAAGACGGGTGAAGCCGTAGACCTTCCTCTCGATACGGGCGCGCGCTTCCAAGCGGCCGTGTTGCCGCCGCTCGGCGACATTGTCGCGCTGGCGGCTGGCGCGCATCACGCGCTCGCCCGCGATCGCGACGGAAACCTGTGGGCATGGGGGCACAACGGCTTTGGCCAGGTCGGCGATGGCGAAGTCGCAGACCGAACCGTGGCGCTCAAATTGGCGCGGTTCGACGAGACGGCCCGTCCGCTTCCTCCTGCGGCGAAGGTTGCGACGGTAACGGATGCCACGCCGCCCGAGGGCGCATTCATCGATGTTCGTACGCTGGGCGCGGTTGGCGATGGCCTTGCGCTTGACCAGCCCGCATTGCAGCGAGCCATCGACGCGTGTAGCCAGCAGGGGGGCGGCACGGTCTGGCTTCCGCCCGGCGCGTATCGGACGGGAACGCTTGAACTGCGTGACGGCGTCCGGCTGCACCTCAGCGCAGGCGCTACGCTTCTGGCCTCAACTAACCGCGACCATTATCCGAAAGCCGCGCTGATCAGCGCGGCCGGTGTCAGCGGCGTATCAATCACCGGACGGGGGGTGATCGACGGCCAAGGTTTTTTCGTCGGCGCGCGCGACTGGCGACACTATGTGGTTTTGATGGAGAATTGCCGGGATGTTCAGGTTGAAGGCGTTCAAACGATCAACTCCGGTTGTTGGACCGAGCACTATATCCGGTGCATCGGCCTGACGATCAAGGGCGTTACGGTCCGCAGCCTCAGACCGGGGCGCAACAACGACGGCATCGATCTCTCGGGTTGCGAAAATGTTCGGATCGAAGGCTGTACGGTTATCTCAGACGACGATGCGATCGTGATCAAGAGCCAGCTTGCCGAGCGGGTTAATCGCAACTTTGAGGTGATAGACAACGTTTGCCATACCTATCGAGGCGCCTTCAAGCTGGGCACAGAAACGCGCGGTGCCTACGCGAATATCCTGTGCCGCAACCTGACCTGCTACGGCGCGAAGGCACTGGAGCTGTACTCGGTCGACGGCGCGGAGGTCGATGGCCTCACGGTCGAACGCGTTCGCGCCTACGATGCGCAGGTCGCGCTCAACGTGCGCCTTGGCGCGCGCTTGCGTCCCTCGTACTGGACCAAAGGGCTGACGCCGAAGGTCGGGTGTCTGCGCAATATTCACATTCGTGATGTCGAAGCCGAGGTCAGCGGTCATGCGTGGCGCGAGGTGTTGCTCGCCCACGGTATTCCCGATGCCGAGTGGGCCTGCGGCACGCCGGAAGGGCCATATGACAGTTGCATCTCGGGGTTGCCTGACTATCCTGTGGAGAACGTGACGATCGATGGACTGAAAGTGCGCGTGCCGGGCGGAGCGACGAGCGTGACTGACGCAAAGACGCTGCCCGAACGCCCGGAGGTCTATCCGCACGCGGGAAACTTCGGCGCGTTGCCGGCCTACGGGCTTTTTGTTCGCCACGCACGGAACGTGACTGTGAAACATGCGGTGTTCGAGACGGCGCGGCCCGATGTCCGTCCGCCAATCGCGTCGCTGGATGCACCCGGGCTT
>CAZTDL010000647.1:0-2885 GCA_964612775.1 uncultured Lentisphaeraceae bacterium | reverse complement strand
CACTCCAGAAAACACGAGTACTATACCAGTTCCCGAGAGATAGGATGCGCCCCATCAGAATGAAACGCGAGTTAAGGATTGACGAAAGTCGGTCCGATACATGAATATCAGAAGAAATCGGGGGGGGGCACGCTGAGCGGAATAGGGCGCAGCGAAGCTTATGTGTCATTGGGGAAGGGGGAGGATGACAGTGAAGAGCGGAGTCATGGCTTTGGCCGCAGTCGGCTTATTCGGAAGTGCCGTTATGGCGATCGCAGAAACGGCGGTCTATTGGAGCTTCGATGAGGCCGGGAAAAGGCCCTGTGCAGTGACCTCGCTCGTGCAGAAGGCCGATACTGATAATCTGCGGGCAAGGCGTGCGACGGGGACGCCGATCTTGAGTCCGGAGGTGATTCCATCGCCGACCCCGCAGATTTTTCATGGCAATAAGAGTGTTGTGGCGAATCCGGAAAACCGAGGCTCGCTCTTTTTCGACGGAACATCGAAGATTACCGCGTCCGGAACTTTCCATCCCTCCGCTTTCACGGTGGAGGCGTTCATCAAGGTCAAAGCCCATCACGATTATCCGCTTATCATTGGTAAACTCCGCGACCGCGCGAAGAACTCAGCCACGTGGTCATTGTCCATCAGCGGAAAGAAAATCCGCACCCGGTTCGACACGTATCCGGAAGGTGTGGCCAGTCTTTTCGAAAAGGGCTTTAATCAGTCGTTTAGCACAGGCGTTGAGGTTGAGGACGGCAAATGGCACCACGTGGCCTTCTCTTATGCAGACCAGAAGGTCAATATGTATGTGGACTACCAGCCGTGCGGCGGGGTCGGAAAGACGGCCTTTCCGATTGTTTATTCTGATGGAGAGCTTTGTATCGGCGATGGTGCGGGCGAGGGGCCGTTCAACGGCTGGATCGATGAGATTCGCATCACGCCGCGTGTCTTGGTCCCCGACGAGTTCCTCTATGCCGTATCGTTCAGCGATTGGGTCCGGAACGAGTGGTTTCTGCAGCGCGGCACAAATGCGGTCCCGATTGCGGCGGCGTGGGACGAGTGGGTGCGAACCGACAGGATTTTACGGCGGCAGTCTGCTGCTGGCCAGCCGGGGGCGGCGGACCGGCGCATCCGGCTCAGCGCGTTAAAAAAACGGCTGGATGAGATCACGGAAAGAACGGCGGAACGTCTCTTTCTCGATGTGCGAACCTTGAAACGCGAATGTTTGTTGGGCGACGCGCAGATGGATTTCCAGTCGATTCTGTGCATCGACAACCCGTACGTCACAGGATCGGAAGCCTATCACGAGGTTCGTCACCGCACCGAGAACTGTGCCTCCTACGACGGTCGGCTGCTGGTTCTCGACGGACTGGGTCCGGACGCTGCCGTGCGCACGCTCGCCCCGCTGAACGGCACGCCCGCCGCGTTCTGGCGGCCCGACCTCTCGTTTGATGGCTCACGGGCGATGTACTGCATGAAACTGACCAATGAGCCGGCCTATCATCTTTATGAGACCGGGCTTGACGGTACGGGAACACGTCAGATCACCCAAGGGGAATATAACGATCTCGACCCCATCTACACGCCCGACGGGACGATTATCTTCTCCACCTCGCGTTGCAATCAGTATCTGCGCTGCGGCGATTCAAAATTCCGGATGTTCATCTTGGCGCGCTGCGACAGCAATGGAAAAAACATCTATTTCATCAGCGCCAACAACGAGGCGGACTTCACCCCGACCCTGTTGCCGGACGGGCGAATCCTCTATACCCGTTGGGAGCATGTCGATCGGGAGGTGAACCGCATCCAGAGTCTCTGGACCGTCAATCCGGACGGAACCGGAGCCTCCGCCTATTGGGGCAATCAGAGCTGCTGGCCGGACATGGTGTTGAACGCGCGGCCCATTCCGGGAACCCTGAGGATGCTTTTGCAGGCACCGGGCCATCATGCCATTTACGACGGTCCCCTCGCTGTGATCGATCAGACGGAGGGCATGAATTATCCCGACGGCGTTTACAACCTGACCCCTCACATTCCGTGGTCCGAAGTGGGACGCGGCCCCCAAGATCAACCGTATAATGCCGATTTCACGGCCCCTCAATGCTACCGTGCCTTTCAGACGCCCTTCCCGGTGGGAAAAGATCTTTTTCTTGTTTCGGCGCGGGAGGGACAAAACAATGCGCTTGGCCGAGACCCCGCTCCCGGGCGGTTCAAGCTCTATCTGATGGACTACGACGGCAATATGGAACTGCTGTATGCCGGCGAACACAACATTCTGCACGCCCAGCCGGTGCGGAGCCGACTCGCGCCAAACAAAATACCCACCCAGGTCAAGTGGCCGGGAAAGATGGTTAAAGCAGACCAGAAACCCGAAGACGCCATTCTGTACAGCGCCGATGTTTATGAGGGCACCGCAATTCCTCGGGGCAGCGTCAAGACTCTACGCGTTATGGAAATAGGGGCCGTCACCTACACGGACTGCGCGGGGTGGCGCTCCTCCATGCGGGAGTCCGATCCTTACCGGAAGATCGGCGCGGTTCCCTTGAAGAGCTGGCAGCTTCCCGGTTCGCCAGCTATGTCGTTCGTCTATGACGAAGGCGTTAAACGGGTGCTGGGAACGGTTCCGGTCGAGGCGGACGGCAGCGTGTATTTCAAGATCCCGGCGGTCCTTTCCGTTTTCTTCCAGCTTTTGGATGAACAGGGCCGTTGCCTGCAGACCATGCGTTCTTTTACACACAGCATGCCTGGGGAGGTTCGCGGGTGCGTGGGTTGCCATGAGACGCCGCGTGTGGCGCCGCCGCCGCCCGCCTCGACCCTGGCTATGCGCAGAAACCCGAGCGTCCTCTCGCCGCCTCCTTGGAACGACGAAACCGTCAGTTTTCCGCGTTTCGTCCAGCCCGTCC
>CAZTDL010000646.1:0-2896 GCA_964612775.1 uncultured Lentisphaeraceae bacterium | reverse complement strand
ACGCAACGGAGTGGCGGAGTCAAATACAAGCGGATTTTGTTGAAGTTGAGCGGCGAGGTTCTGGGAAACCGGGCTTCGGGTGAGTGTATCGATCCCGATGCGTTGGCTTCCATGGCGCGCCGCGTGGCGCGGATTGTCGAGTTGGGCGTCCAGATCGGCATCGTGTTGGGCGGCGGGAATATTTTCCGCGGGCTCAAAGGCGAGGCCAAGGGCGTCAATCGGACCACGGGCGACAACATGGGCATGCTGGCCACGATCATCAACGGGCTGGCGATGCAGAACGCGCTGGAACAGCTGGGTTTGGAGACGCGTTTGCAGACGGCGATCGAGATGCATCAGGTGGCGGAGCCTTTCATTCAGCGCAAAGCGATGCGGCATATTGAAAAGGGCCGTGTGGTGATTTTCGCGGGCGGCACGGGCAATCCCTATTTCAGCACCGATTCCGCTGCGGCGTTGCGGGCGAGCGAGATCGGGGCGGAAGTGCTGCTGAAGGCCACGAAGGTGGACGGGATTTATACGGCGGACCCGAATCTGGATCCTCATGCGACGCGGTATGACAAGGTGTCTTACGAGGACGCGTTGCATAAGCGTCTGAAAGTGATGGATTCGGCGGCGTTCGCCTTGTGCATGGACAACCGGATCCCGATTGTGGTGTTTGATTTTTATGATGAGGACGCGCTTGAGCGGATCGTGTGTGGCGAGACAATCGGCACACTGGTTGGCGATAAGGCGCTGATCGGTTAACGGTCACGCCCCTCGATGCCGAAGAGGGCGGGGCCCATAGAATCAGGAGAGATGTGATGGAATCGCTGGATGACGTGCTTTTGGACACCATCGAGAAGATGGACAACACGACCAAGGTGTTGAAGGATCAGTTTTCCGGGTTGCGTACGGGCAAGGCTTCGCCCGCGCTGGTGGACGGCGTGCAGGCGATGTATTACGGCGTGCCGACGCGGTTGCGCGATATCGCCAACATCTCGACCCCCGAACCGCGTCTGATCGTGATTAGCGCGTATGACCCGACGGCGCTTCCGGAGATCGAAAAGGCGATTTTGGCGGCCAATCTCGGGGTGACGCCGCGGAATGACGGGCGTGTGATCCGCGTGCCGATTCCGGAGCTGAACGAGGAGCGCCGCAAAGAGATTGTGAAGGTCGCGAAGCGCCAGTCGGAAGACGCGCGCATCGCGGTGCGCAACGTGCGTCGTGACGCCAATGAGCTGGTCAAGTCGCTGCAGAAGAATGGCAAGATCACGGAAGATGAGCGTGACCGCGGTTTCGACGAGGTTCAGAAGGCGACGGACGCCCACATTGCGAAGATTGACAGCGAACTGAAAAACAAAGAAGCGGAAGTGATGGCCGTTTAAGGCGGCTGATCACGCGAGACGGAGGCACGAGTCATGGCTGATCAGGATGAGGTTAACCCGGGAGCGATTCCTCCCAAAGTGTCACCTTTTGCTAAACCGGACGGCGCAGCGCCTATGAAGCCTGTCACGCCGGGCGCGCCGCGGCCGATCACGGTGCGACTGTCGAAGCCGGGACGGCCCGCCTCCGCATCTGCGGCGCCCGAGGCGGCCGCGGCCGCCGTTGCGGCGCCTGCGGCGGTCGGCATTGCCACGCCGCCTCCCGCCAATCCGCATTCGACCTCCCGCGTGCCTGTGCCCGAGATCGGCGCGACGGCGGTTGCCGCCGCGCCGTCGGCGATTCGGCCTGTCACGGTGCGTCTGCGTCCTATCGCCGCGTCGGGCACGCAGACGGGCGTGTTTGCGCCGCCGCATGCGCCGCATGCGAGTTCGACCCAGCCCATCGCCAAAGTGGAGACGCCTGCTGTCGCCGCCGCCCCGGCGATTTCGCCGCTGCAGCCGCAGTCGCCGCCCACGCCGGGCTCGAATCCCTTGCCCGATGGTCCTAAGCCTGCCTCGGTTGCGCAGGTGCAGGCGGCGAAGTCCAAGACCTCGCGTATCTCGTTGGATACGGCGATCGGCGTAGCGCCGGTCGGGGCTGAGAAGGATGTCCCTAAAACCATCCGTCTGAAAAGGCCGTCCGATCTGTCTTCCACCGTTCCGACGTCTGTGGCGCAGAAACCGCCGATGCCTTCTGTTCGGCAGACTTCGCGCATTCCCGATTCCGTGTTGCCGACGGTTGAGGCGGCGGTCAACGAATCGGCCTCCGTCACTCAGAAGAAAACGCTGAAGATCAAGCGTCCGGGCGCTTCAGAAATGTCGGCGTCTTCGCCGGCGCCTGCGGCGGACAAGAGCGGAGGGGGCGCATCGTTCCCTGAAAATGTTCAGATGACGCCTCTCAGCCCGATCATGGATATCCCCGCAGGGAAGGCCGAGTCCCCGATCTTCACGACGGTTTCCGTCATCGCCGCTTGTGCCGCGGCCGTCGTGTTGCTGTTGTTGACGTTCTGTCTGGCGTCGCATGCGGTGGGGCCGGATGCCGGCAAGAATGCGTTGGCGTCCGTCAAGGGACCCAGTTTGCCTTGGCCGGGGCGGCTGGTTGACTAAGACGTTTTGTCTGATAAAGGCCGCCGGGAGACCGGCGGCCTTTTTTGTTTTCCGGCGGGACCTTTTGACGTGCGGGAAGGGATTGGGTAAACTAGTGGGCATGATCGAAAACAATCGGAACCACACGGGGTTTCGGCGTACGGCCGGGCAGGTCTTCGCGATTACGCGGACCACGCTGATTGAAGCGATCCAGCAGCCGGTCGCCTTTCTGATTTTGCTTTCGGCGGTCGTGTTGACGTTGCTGGTGCCCGTCTTTCAGTTCCACCGTTTCAGCGAGGACGGCCGCTTGGCGCGCGACAGCGGACTTTCTTGCATGTTGGTGTTCGGTCTCGTGTTGGCGGCGGGCACGGCGGGGCGCTCGGTGCTGTTCGCGGGCTCGACAGTAGTGA
>CAZTDL010000645.1:0-2901 GCA_964612775.1 uncultured Lentisphaeraceae bacterium | reverse complement strand
CGTTTCCAGGCCGTATCCTTGCGTTTGGCGCGGCGGCCCATGACCATTTTCAGGTTTTCCGGCGCGTCCTGACGGGTCAGACGGCGGTAGAGGTCCGGCAGGTCGGCCGGGTCATTCTGGCCGTCGCCGTCCAGCGTGCCGATCACGGGGGCCTTTGCGGCGAGGATGCCGGAGCGAATCGCCCGGCTCTGGCCGGAATTCTTGCGGTGGCCGATCACGCGCAGCATCGGATACTGGCTTTTCAGCTCCACCAGCGCGGCGCGCGTGTCGTCACTGGACGCATCGTCCACGAACACCATCTCAAAGGCGCGTCCGTCGAGGGCCTTGGCGATTTCGCCGATCAGGGTCGCAACATTGCCGGATTCATTATGAACCGGAACGACGACGGAAAATTCTAGGGCCTGGTCCAAATCGACATGCCTTCCTTTGATGCGCCCCCTGTAGGACGCTCTGAAAAAGTCTTCGCCTCATACAGACCCTGTTCGCGCATGGCGAGCCCTGTGGTTCATCTTCAGCTGACAGGGGATGCGGCGTCAAAAGCACCCTGAAACGTCCAAAAGCGAGAGACGAGGCGGCCCGAAACCGTTAGAGGAAATCTCATGATTTTGCTCGATCGTCTTTCGACCGGCTGGAAAGCCTGGGTCGCCCTGTTCCTCATCACTTTCAGTGCCGCTGCGCCGGGCGTGTTCCTGCTGCCGGCGCTGGAAGCGCTGCGCAGCCCTGAATATAACGTCACGCCTGAGCGGTTCTGTTCCTCTTTAGGATACGTGTGCGCCGGACATGTCGTGTTACTAGGAGGTGAAAGACCTCCGCTCAGGTATAAGCGGAGCCGAAGAGCGAGCGAAAGGGCAAGGGCGTCGCCGCGAGGCGAGGTCTGAAGGAAGCCCAACGCGAAAGTGCGGGGCGATGGACAAGAACCGGATATGAGGTGTGGTACGCTCGGGGCGAGCGGGCACGTGACCGCGAAGCCCTCCATCCGCAAATGGGGCGTGCTTTATAAATCCGGCGCTTACGCACAGAAAGCAATGCGACTTACTCCGGGAGACCTGCAGCGCTGTCCAAGCGGACTGAGGGCGGAGCGATCCACCCTGACCACGGTGCAGGAGTCAGCAGAAGGCATAGTAGGCAGGGGCAGGCAAGGCTAGTGAGGCACTCCAAAGTCGAAAGACGGAGCAACAGATAGGCTGAGCCGTAACGCCGTTGTCCGAAGGCCGGAACGGAAGAAAGGAATAGTAGGACGGACGGGTATGGAACGTAAGCCGGAAAATCAAATGTGGCTGCCCTTGGTAATCAAGGGCGAACTGTTCCATGCTGAAACCGTAACCGAAAATCCGGCAGGAAACACGCAGGTGATAGAACGGGTGCTGGAGCGGGAGAACCTGCTTCGAGCGCTCAAGCGAGTCAGGGCGAACAAAGGTAGCGGAGGCATTGACGGAATGACCGTCGAGGAACTGACGCCCTATCTCAAAGAACACTGGCTGAGCATCCGACAGACGTTGCTGGAAGGGACGTACAAGCCCCATCCGGTCAGGCGTAGCGAGATACCCAAAGACTCAGGCGGAATGCGTAAGCTTGGCATTCCGACGGTGCTGGACCGATTCATCCAACAAGCAGTGATGCAGGTCCTCCAGGAGGATTGGGATCGGACGTTCTCGGCAGGAAGCTACGGCTTCAGACCAGGCAGGAACGCCCACCAGGCGATTGCCGCAGCACAGGGACACCTGCGCACGGGCAACAACTGGGTGGTGGACATTGATCTGGAAAAGTTCTTTGATCGGGTAAATCACGATAAGCTGATGAGCGAAGTGGAAAAGAGAGTGGGGGATTCCAGAGTAGTGCGACTGATCAGGCATTTTCTGGAGGCAGGTGTCCTTGATCGGGACTGCCTGCTCCAAACGACGGAAGGAACGCCGCAAGGCGGGCCGCTGTCGCCCCTGCTGGCAAACCTTTTGCTCGACGTACTGGATCGTGAACTGGAACGACGCGGGCATCGGTTTGCGCGGTACGCGGATGACTGTAACATCTACGTTCGCAGTGAGCGCGCCGGCAAACGCGTGATGGCCAGTGTGAGTCGGTTTCTAACGCGGAAGCTCAAGCTGCAGGTGAATGAAGCTAAGAGTGCGGTGGGCAGACCTTGGGAGCGGAAGTTTCTGGGGTTCACGTTCACCCGCCAACTGAAGCGACGGATCAGCCCGGAAGCGGTGGAGAAGTTCAAAGGGAAGGTGAGGCGACTCACCAACCGACATTTGGGCCGCTCCATTCGCACGGTAGCCGCTGATCTCCGGCAGTATATGACGGGATGGAAAAATTACTTCGGCTACGCCGAGGTAAGAACAACACCCCGCGAACTGAATGCGTGGCTTCGCAGGCGCCTGAGATGTTACCTTTGGAAGCAATGGGGGCGAGCTGGTTACCGGAAACTGAAAAAGCTTGGGGTCAGTCGCGATCTGGCGTGGAATACCGCTAAATCTGCGCATGGCGCTTGGCGGCTCAGTAAAAGTCCGGGACTGTCTTTTGCGCTCACGAGTCGTTACTTTGCTGACTTGGGAGTTCCAAGCTTGTGTGTAACTGAATAATCGACCGAACCGCCGGATACGTGACCCGTCTGTCCGGTGGTGTGGGAGGAGAGGAGCCGCGAGGCTCCTCCCTATCCCGATTGAAGCCGCGGAATTAGCGCTGGCGGAAATCAAACAAGGCGGGCGCAAGGAACAAGGAGTCAAGCAGCCGGACTTTCTCAGGGCCCGCCGGCACTATGACTGGATGAACAGTCAGTACAATGCCCTGTATGGCCGGTATATGTGCTGGAACCTGGTCGCCCCCCCGACCGATCCGCTGGTCATGCTCGCTTATGCGGCGGATAGCGGCGGGACCGGCGTGATCGAATTCGAGACAGTGGACGAA
>CAZTDL010000644.1:0-2907 GCA_964612775.1 uncultured Lentisphaeraceae bacterium | reverse complement strand
CGGCAGTCATAGCGGCATGACCTTCGAAGCGATGTCACTTTCCTGACACACACCCCATTTGCGGTTTACTCTGTTTCTGTATTGAAAGCCACGCGTGCCGCTTGTAAAATGCTGACATCTTTTTAAGAACGGATTGATCTATGCCCTTACGTTATCTGACAGCAGGCGAGTCTCACGGACCGGCTTTGACGGCAATTCTTGAAGGTATGCCCGCCGGGCTGCCTTTGACCGAAAACCAGATTGCTGCGGATCTGGCACGACGTCAGACGGGAACAGGCACGGGTGACCGTATGGCCATCGAGAAGGATCATGCCCAGATCCTCGCGGGCGTTATGGAGGGTGTTACCACCGGTGCGCCTATCGCCTTGCTCATCATGAACAAAGATCACGCGAACTGGAAGGGCAAAGCGGTAACGGCCTACACAACGCCAAGGCCCGGCCATGCCGACCTCGCCGCCGTCGTGAAATACGGTTATAGCGATGTTCGTCCTTCGCTGGAACGTGCTTCGGCCCGCGAAACCGCGCTACGTGTTGCGGTAGGAGCCATCTGCCGTGGTTTTCTTGATTCCTTTGGCATTACGGTCGGAGGCTATGTTTCGTCCATTGGCGGACACGTTGCCCAATTGGACAACCTTTCGTTTCAAGATCGCGTGAGCCATGCGCGCAGTTCCGACGTGCAATGTCCCGATTCCGAGGCTGCCGCGAAAATGAATGTTGCCATAGGAAAAGCGCATGCGTCTGGTGAAACGCTTGGGGGTATCATTGAAGTGATCGCGCAAGGCGTGCCCATCGGCCTCGGATCACACGTCAATTGGGACCGACGACTGGATTCGAGGTTGGCGCAGGCGATACTCGGCGTACCTGCCATTAAAGGAATCGAGATCGGAAGCGCTTTCGAAAACACGGCGAAACCCGGCACGCGCGTGCATGACGCCATTCTGATGGGCACGCACGAATTGATGAGGAAAACCAATGCCTGCGGCGGGATCGAAGGCGGAATCTCGAACGGTCAAACGCTCTGGCTACGGGCGGCGATGAAGCCCATTCCAACCACGCGCAAAGGACAGGAGACCGTTGACCTTGCGACAGGCAAACCGGTTCGCACCTTTTACGAGCGGTCTGATGTTTGTCCTGTACCGCGCGCCGTCGTCGTGTTGGAAGCGGTTGTATCGATCGTGCTCGCAGACGCCCTGCTTGAGAAATTGGGCGGCGATAGTTTTTCGGAAATGAAACCGCGTTTTGACGCTCTGCGCCGTGCCGTGCCCGATGACATTCATATGACCGGTAAACCGCACGTCTTCTGGCCGTAAATCTAACGCCGTTCCCAAAACACGGCAGCGTTTGTCGAAAGATGCCCTTCCATCATTTGTGCGCGAATGAGCGATTCATCGATCGTTCGAGGTATGCCGCGGATTATCTTGTCGGCCGAAGTGCGTTTGCCGCACGTTCCCCGCACCGTCAGTTCGCCCTTGGACTCGCCCGCTGCGGTTACGCTGTTATCCCGTAACACATCGCTGACGCGACCGCCAAGAATCGCGAGCGACACCACCAGCGCCAGTCCGGATGTCAAGCGCGCATAGGGTCCACTCAGCACCACGCAAACGCTCAATCCGCAAGCCAATACCGCAAAAAAGGTGACCGTTCCGAAGAGCCCCGAAAAAGGAACCAAGAGAACAAAGAGCAGTCCTGCAATCGCGGCACCGAAGGCGTCCGCCAGCACAAAGACGGCCGCGTTCTGGAGGGACTGCCGCTCGGCGGAAGCAAGTGCCAACGGGACCGATACACCTGCGGCACAACCCGCCACGAAGCAGAATCCCACACTACTCATTGACGATGTCGTCCATTCTAGGCACGTTAAAGCGCCGACTGCGACGATCGCCTGTACCCCTGTTGCCGATAAAATCGCATACCGCATGAACGATACAGCGTCTTTAAATAATCCTATAAGTCGCGTACCCAGCCTGTTGCCGCAGAACAAGCCGGCCAAATACAGACAACTGCCGGTACCCGCCCAAAAATAGACATCCCCAAAACGCATTTGTATGCGATAGAGAATAGCCAAAGAAACAGCAAGCCCCAAGGCACCGCAAGAAGCCAGCCATGCCGCCAATAATCGACGCGACGCGGTTCGCGTCAGCCCCAGAGTGACCGGCAACATCCATAAGATGACCAATAAAAGTCCCGCCATCCTTGCCCCGTCGCAGGCCTTGATTTGCGCGAACCAGCGCAAAGGTGTCGATTCCGGATACGCTTCACGTATCGCATCGGCCAGTCCTGCGCTCAAAATCTCTTCCGCTTTCGCCGTGTCGGATAAAAGCATCGCACTCGACTGATCCAAAATCGGACATTGAAGGATAAGCCGTTGCACACGTTCCGTGTCATACAGGCGAGCAACCGCTTCTGTTGGGAACACGGCCTGAAGCTTCAAACGTGCAAACCGTGCCGCAGCCGCATCGGACGTGTAGACCAATCGCGGCACCTGGGCTGCGGCCCACCACCCCCCGGCACAGGGAATAAAACAGCCGTCCTCCGGCCATATCAGGCGTACGGGACGAAGCGTAGCGTCAAGCAACGCCGCTTTTTCGGGCAACACTAAAGCCGCCTCGAAATCGAGCCCAAACAGGGCAATCCCCGTCCGTTGCGTGACGCGACGGACTTCACGAACGAACCCTGTCTCCCGCCACGCCGTACCGGCGAGCGAAGCAGCGGAGGGAGGCCGGGCCATAACGATATCGAAAGCACCCTCCCGCTGCATGCCCAAGAACCTTTGCGGAGCTTCGCCGGCTGCTTGAACTTTCGTATGCAACCCCGCCACCGTCAGAAGTTTTACGCCATAGTCTGCATCACACGGGCACCACACGATCGAAAGATCCGGCCGCATCATCTCAAGCGCCAGTCCTGTTGCTA
>CAZTDL010000643.1:0-2909 GCA_964612775.1 uncultured Lentisphaeraceae bacterium | reverse complement strand
CGTTGCTACGTTCCATGCAGGCTTTGAACAAGCAGGCGCAACGCGTGCTGAAACTGTTCGGACATGATGATCCCGGAATGATCATCGCGAATGCGGGTCCCGAGCAGGAGTACTTCCTGATCGACCGCAGTTTCTATTATGCCCGTCCCGATTTGCTGAGCGCGGGCCGTTCGCTGTTCGGTGCTCGTCCCCCCAAAGGCCAGGAGCTTGAAGATCAGTATTTTGGCACGATCCCTGAGCGGGCGTTGGCGTTCATGATGGAAGTCGATACCGAGCTTTATAAGTTGGGCGTGCCCGTTAAGACTCGCCATAACGAGGTGGCTCCGGCCCAGTATGAGATTGCGCCTGTTTTCGAGAGTGCCAATCTGGCGACGGATCATCAGTATTTGATCATGCAGACGCTGCAGCGTGTCGCGCCGAAGTATGGCTTGGCCTGCTTGTTGCATGAGAAACCGTTCGCGGGCATTAACGGTTCTGGCAAACATCTGAACTGGTCGTTGGGCGGCACCAAGGTCGGAAACCTGCTCAATCCCGGTGCCACGCCGCACGAGAATATGCAGTTCTTGGTTTTCTGTGCCGCCGCGATTCGCGCGGTAAACAAGCATGCGGTGATGTTGCGCGGCGCGGTTGCGCATGCCGGTAACGATCATCGTTTGGGCGCGAATGAAGCACCTCCAGCCATCATGTCGGTCTTTTTGGGAACGCAGTTGGCCCAGGTGTTCGAACAGATTGCATCGGGTCAAAGCAAGCCCTCCAAAAAGATGGGTATGCTGACCGTCGGGGTTGATACGTTGCCGCCTTTGCCGAAAGATGCGACGGACCGCAATCGCACCAGCCCGTTTGCCTTCACCGGAAACCGGTTTGAATTCCGCGCTGTCGGTTCGAGCCAGTCTATCGCCGGACCTCTGGTCGTGTTGAACACGATCATGGCCGAGTCTCTGGAATATGTCGCGACCGAGTTGGAGAAGGCTCCGAAAGATCCGAAGAAGTTCAATACGGCGGTGCAGAAGCTGTTGCAGTCGATGATCCGTGAGAACTCCCGCGTGATTTTCAACGGCGACAACTATTCCGCAGAGTGGCGCGCTGAGGCCGCTCGCCGCGGTCTGCCGAATGCCGCGAGTACGCCAGAGGCGCTTGAAGCCATGGAGTGCAAGGAGACTTTTGAGGTCTTCTCGAAATATGGCGTGCTGAGCGAGCGCGAGGCGAAGAGCCGTTTTGAAATCTACCAGGAGAAGTATGTGAAGGACGTGCTGATCGAGGCGCGCCTCTGCCTCTCCATGGCGCGGACGATGATTTTCCCTGCGGGCGTGAAATATCAGCAGGTGCTTTCGCAGGCGGCCTCTTCGCTGGCGACGATCGGCAAGACGGGATGCACAACGACCTTGGACGAGGTCGATGAGCTCTTGGGCAAGCTGCAGAAGGCCATGCTGATGCTGGAAGAAGTGGTGCATCTGCCGGACGGAATGTCGAATTCGCAGCAATGCCGTTACTTGGTTAGCACCGTCATTCCGGTGATGAATGACATGCGCAAGGTGGCGGATGCGCTCGAACACGTGTGCGCTGATGAAATCTGGCCGCTGCCGACTTATCAAGAGATGCTGTTCATTCGCTAAGTCTGTCAGGATGCGAAATATCCGGATAGATCGCTTTGGAATGGAAAGTATCGACGATCAGTGAGGAATGCGATCAGTGTTCATGGTAACGCCGTGAGGCGTTTAAAAACAAAGGGGCTGAGCATGCACAAGCAATTTGGTTATTGCAGAGTGGGTGCCGCAGTCCCTTTGGTTCGGCCTGGCGCGGTGAGCGACAACATCGCGTCCATGGCCGGTTTAGCAAAAACGGCCGCTGAATCAGGCGTCAATGTTCTGGTGTATCCGGAACTGTGCGTTACGGGCTATACCTGTGCGGATCTTTTCTTCCAGCCCGCGTTACTGGATGCCGCGGAAAAGGGCCTGGAGGCGTTTCTCAAAAAAATCTGGCAGTACGATACGCTGTTTATTGTGGGCCTTCCGATCCGTATGGATGGGCGTCTTTTTAATTGTGCGGTCGTCTGTCGGCAGGGAAACATCCTCGGGGTTGCCCCGAAAACATATCTGCCGAACACGCGTGAGTTTTATGAGCAGCGCTGGTTTACCTCGGCCGTTGCGACGCAGTCTCAAACGATCATGCTTTGCGATGAAGAGGTCCCTTTTGGCACGGATCTGATTTTTCAGTCTCTCGGGGTTTCGGATTGTTTGGTCGGCGTTGAAATATGTGAGGATCTGTGGAGTCCGATCCCGCCTTCGACACGGCAGGCGCTAAACGGCGCCACCGTGCTCTGCAATCTTTCCGCAAGCAACGAACTGGTCGGCAAGCATGATTATCGACTCAGCCTGGTGGCGCAGCAATCAGCGCGTTGTCTGGCCGCTTACGTATATGCCGGTGCCGGTCCCGGTGAGTCGAGTACGGATTTGGTTTTCGGCGGCCATGCGATGATTGCCGAGAACGGTCGGATGTTGGCCGAGAACGAGCGTTTTTCGCGTGAGCCTTCGCTGTTGTTGGCCGATGTGGATTTGTCGTATCTCCAATTTGAGCGACAGCAAAATGCGTCCTACGGGGCATGCGCCGGACAGATGGCGTCTGGGCGCAAAATCGTTTACGATGCGGTCGATGAGATTCCGACCTGTGCGGGCCTGATGCGCCCGATTGAGCGTCATCCTTTTGTTCCGACAGACGATGCGCTGCGTGACCGCCGATGCGAAGAGGTGTTCGCGATTCAAAGTACCGGGCTGGCGACGCGTTTGTTGCATGCCGCTTGTAATCAGGTGGTTGTCGGCCTTTCCGGCGGGTTGGATTCGGCCTTGGCTTTGCTCGCGATTTGTGAGGCGTTCGAGCGTGCCGGTCTTGATCGGTCCGGCATCCATGTTTTG
>CAZTDL010000642.1:0-2913 GCA_964612775.1 uncultured Lentisphaeraceae bacterium | reverse complement strand
GGACGTTGGTGGGTGTGTGTTGCCCGGTAGTGGCCGTGCCGATGTAGGCGGGGTCCCGGTAGAGTCGGAGCGTGTTGCCATTGCTGTCGCCGTAAACATTCGCGTAGTCCATCCAATACTGGATTTCGCCCGACGGGCCATTGGTCGCGGAGAGCCATGGGCGGCGGTCGAAGTTCATGTCGGCGGGGTTGCACGAGCCGAACAGGTAGCGGTTGGTGGTCGTGCGGTCGTAGAGCGCGGCGACTGTGAGCGGGCGACTGGGGGTGAATGTGCCGCCGAACACGATGCGGTTTGTTTCGGAGGGGTCGAACCAGCAGGAAAGACCTGTGGTCGGGATGTCCTCCGCCGTCGGCGGAGCGGGCTGATTGGGAATGGAGAACCTGCCGCCGTCAAGTGTCACGGAGCCGGTGAAATACCCGGACGGCTGGATCGCCGAGCCGTCGGCGGCGATCACGTTGCCCGCGCCGACGAGCTGGGCGACCGAGTAAGCGCTTCCGATTTCAAGCGTTGCCCCGGCGGCGACGGTGGCATTCGAAAGTACGCAAAAGCAAGCGCAGGGCAGGTCCCATTTCTTAGCGAGATAGGCTTCGGCCGTCAGGCGTTGGACCGTGGTCAGCGCGTTGGTATAGAACAACACTTCGCCGTAGTTCTGGCCGCCGGAGGTGCCTGATTCGAGGCGCCAGCCGAGGGCGTTGACGAGTTGGCCTTTCGTGTTGACGGTGAGGATCTGATACCCGCCGGAGAGACCGGTATTGGTCGCGACCGTTGAGATGCCGTTCGTCCAGACGGGATAGTCTTTTGAAGCCAGAATAGGCGTGGCGGGATTTCTGAAGTCGGTGGCCGTCGCACCGGAACGATAGAAGGCCGGATTTCCGCCCAGAACGGCGGCACCGCCGCCGTTCTGGCTGCCGAACACCATGATCGCGTACTGCGGGTAGAGGTTGGTGGAAAGGTAGATACGGCGCGCTTCCAAACCGGTCGGTCCTCCGTAGGGCGACGGAAGGGGGTACTGGTACGTTCCGAGCGAGACCACGCTGCATCCGTTCTGGTTGTTGGTCATGACGTAAGGGTAGACTTGGTAATTGCCCTCGCCGCGGTTGTTGTAGGCGTAGCAGGGCGCCTCAGGACGGCAATCGTTCCAGCGCTCGATGATGGGGTAGCCGTTGGTCATATAGTACGTGCCGCTATACTCGGTGAAGACGTCATTGGCGGAGGCATCGAGCCAGAGCGCCGGCAGGTCGCCGAGCACGGTGTTCGGGGCGGGCGGCGCGAGCGTGAGTTTGCCGGCGTCGACTTGGACGCCGGTCGTGTTGGTGCTGAAGTTGACGGTCAGGGTGTCGCTGCCCTGTTTGACGAGTTGGCCGACACCGCCGAGCAGGTTGACCGTCAGGTTGCCGGAGACGGGAAAGGAGCCGGATAACAACGTCAGGGTGTCGAGCGCCACACCTGAGGTGGGAACGCTCAGCGAGGCCCCGGTGCCAAGGACAAGTGTCGCGCCGGGCGCTGCGGACATGAGCGTGACGGCGGTTTGGCCGGAGACGACGAGCGTGGCGTTGGTCCCGAGGGTGTTGACGCACAGTGCGCTGCCGGAACCTTGGACGGTGAGCGTGCCGTTGAAAGTGTCAATCGTGAGCGTCTGTTGGGCGGGCAGGAAAACCTTGCCTGCGGCTCCTCCGCCCGTCAGGGTCTTGATCCAAGCGGCGGTGCCGGACGTGCCGTAGCCGTCCGGGTAAAGACTGAAGGTGGCGCCCGCGCCGACCGTTACCGTATTGTCGGCGTCGCCGGCCGTCGTCGAGTCGAAGATCAGTGTTCCGCTGTCGGCAACCGAAACCGGACCAACGAACGTGCTGAGCGCTTTGATTTCGGTGCGGGCGTTACCGGTTTTTACCACGGTTCCCGTGCCGCTGATGGAACCTTGGAGGGTGAGGTCGACGTTGATGGGGAAAGAGGCCGTCGGGTTGATGCCTTCGAGCGAGATGTTGTTGGTCAGGATCGTGGCTGCACCGGTCCAGTTCCCGTTGGCATCGATCATGCAGGGTTTGATGAAGGCGGTGCGGTTGGTGCCTTGGACATGGATGGTCGCGCCGTTGGCGATGGCGTACGGCGAGAGGACGTAGATGTTGTGGTTGGTGAGCGTGACGTCGCCGGACCCCAGCAGGTTTGTGCCGTAGAGCGCGACGGTCGCGTTGGCGGCGATGCGCCAAGGGCAGGAGACGGGCCAGGCGATGACGGTTGCGTAGTTGCGGAAGGTGACGCCGGCGGGATTTTCCACGCCGGTGAAGGCGATGTCGGCGTTGAAAGGCGCGAAATTGATGCCTGTGTTAGGTCCGCCGAAAAACAGTTCTCCGGTGCCGCCCGTGACGGTGACTTTGGCGTTGGTGGCGACCGTGGGAAACAGGCCGCCGAGCAGACTCAGCGGCGCGTCCAGATCCTGCTGCGTAAGGTCGAAGGTCGCCTCGCCGTCGACGAAGATCTTCTGCATGAGCGTGCCGTTGTGGACGGAGAGGAGCGCCGCGCCGTCGCCGATGTCGACAAAGGGGAAGGCGTTGGTCTGGTTGTCGACGCTGATCAGGTCGTTGCTCGGGCTATAGAGAAAGCCGCTGGCGAGCGCATTGGTGACCATGCCGCCCGATGCCGCGCCGTTGAAGACTCGGAGTTCGAGATCATGCCAGCCCGCCGTGAGCGAAACGTTGCGTGCGCACGCAGCGTCGGACCAGGAACTGCTTTGGAGAACGACCGTGCCGTCGATGGCGATCGAATCCGTATCGTCGATGTATTCGAAGAAACTATAGAGGCCGGTGCTCGGAACGTGCCAGCGCCCTGTGTAGATATATTCGATTTGGGCGTTCGTGATCGTCGTGCTGGCCCAGTAGGCGTTGGTGGTGATGCGGGTCCAGATTCCGTACGACGTGA
>CAZTDL010000641.1:0-2915 GCA_964612775.1 uncultured Lentisphaeraceae bacterium | reverse complement strand
CGGCTGCGGCGGCTGCCTGCGGGTCTGTCCGAAAGGTGCGATCCGCGAAGTGCCCAAACGTATCGGCGTGGTCGAGACGCTGCGGTCTGGAGACATCACACTGATTCAGGGGCGGCTTGACGTGGGCGTGGCCATGGCACCGCCGCTCATTCGTGCGGTGAAGGCCAAGATTCCTGTCGAGGGCGACGCGATCTTGGACGCGCCTCCCGGCACCTCCTGTCCTGTGATCGCCACGCTGCGCGAGACCGACTATGTGGTGCTGGTGACTGAGCCGACGCCCTTTGGTCTGCATGACCTGAAATTAGCTGTCGCCGTCGTACGGGAGCTTAGACTGCCGTTCGGTGTGGTGGTCAATCGCGCTGGGAGCGGTGACGACCGTGTGGGAGAATACTGCCATGAAGAATGGATACCGCTCTTGGCCGAGATCCCTGACGACCGGCGGATAGCGGAGGCCTACTCGAGGGGGGAATTGGCGGTTGATGCGCTGCCCGGTTACAGCGCGATGTTCCTCAAGTTGTTTAACAAGATCGCGGGGGGCGCTGAAGAGGCGGTTCCCCCTGTCACAAAGGTGCTCAAATGAGGATTCGGAGAGAAGTGTGGCCTTTTCTGGGAATAGTTGTGACAGCGGGAATGACGCTCAGCCTTTTTTTTGCGCAGCCTGTTCCTGCTTATCTCCTGACGGCGGCCGTGGCGGCTTTTGTGGTGTATTTTTTCAGAGATCCCGAACGAAAACCGCCGCAAGATGAAGACGCCATTCTGAGTGGGGCCGATGGGCGCGTGATGTCCATTTCTTATCACACGAGTCAGGAGCATTTAAAAAGAATCACCGTACTGCTCCGCGTGTTCCTGAGCCTTTTCTATGTCCACGTAATCCGGGCGCCTCTTTCAGGGCAATCGACCTTCATCGGGTATTTTCCCGGAAAAACGCTGTTTGCATTCCGGGAAAAGTCGTCGGAAGTCAATCAGCACAACAAAATCTTGATTGAAGGAGAGCGCACGAAGTGCCTGGTCGTCCAACTCGTCGGTCCGTTCGCCCGCCGCGTCGTGTATTGGCTGGCCCATGATCGTGCGGTCGCCGTGAACGCGGGCGACCGCATCGGGATGATGAAGTTCGGCTCGCGGTTGGACATGTATTTTCCGGTGAAAGAGGTTGAAGTGCTGGTCAAATGGGGGGCGAGGGTCCGTGCGGGAGAAACCATTATCGCGAAGGTCCGCAGAGAAAAAGTGGACGGGGTGCATTCTTGAGCCAAGAAGCGTATAAACATCTTTACGGACCTGTTCCATCGCGACGCTTGGGGCGGTCGCTCGGCGTCGACCTGGTGCCGTTCAAGACCTGCACGTACGACTGTGTGTATTGTCAGTTGGGACGGACTACGAACAAGACAGTCGAGCGGAAGGAGAACGTGGCGGCCGGAGTCATTCTGGCTGAACTGGAGCGCAAACTTGCGGAACGGGACAGACCGGATTACATCACGCTCGCGGGTTCCGGGGAGCCGACGCTGAATTCCGGAATCGGCAAAATCATCCGGGGAATCAAAGGCATGACGGATATCCCCGTTGCGGTCCTGACCAACGGTTCGCTTTTGTGGATGGAAGAGGTTCAGGAAGACCTTATGGCCGCTGACTTGGTGATACCCTCGCTCGACGCCGGTGACGACTACCTTTTCCAGTATGTGAACCGTCCGCACGCGGGCCTCTCCTTTGAACAGATGGCCGATGGCCTCGCCGCTTTTACCCGGCGCTTTCCTGGCGAAGTATGGCTGGAGGTGCTCCTGCTTGCGGGGGTCACGGGCATTTCAACCGAAACAGCAAAAATCGCGGCGATCACCAACGGACTGGGCGTTGCGCGGATCCAGTTGAACACCGCTACGCGGCCCCCTGCAGAGGATTTTGCCCTCGCGCTTTCTGCTGAGCAACTGCATGAGATGAGTGGTTTATTTCATGGAAAGGTGGATGTTATTGGCGAGAACGTCCCCGCAATCACTGAAGCGGCGGCCTTGGGCCAGGCCAGCGACGCGGACATTCTCGCCTTGCTGAACAGGCGTCCCTGCACGGTTGAGGGAATCGCATCAGGGTTGGCTCTCCATCCCAACGACGTGTTGAAAAGGGTGCTGCTTTTGAGGCAGCAGCGCGTGGTCAAGGCCGTGCGCAAGGACAATGCCCTTTTCTATGAGGTTTATCGGAACGGAGAATAAGGCTAACGGTATGGAAACGGAATGTCAGGAACTGGTTGTCATCAGCGGCAAGGGCGGCACGGGCAAGACGAGTGTGACCGCGTCCTTCGCCGTGCTGGCGGCGGGGCGTGCGGTGATCGCCGACTGCGATGTGGACGCGGCCGACATGCACCTCGTACTCGCGCCGAAGATTGTCGAGAGCGCGGATTTCAAGGGCGGGCACGAGGCGGTGATCCTGCGCGCAAAATGCACGGGCTGCGGCCTCTGTGCGGAGCGGTGCCGGTTCGGGGCCGTGAAGCTCTTGCCGGACGGCCAGTACCGCGTTGATCCTGTGGCGTGCGAAGGGTGCGGCGTGTGCGTGCGTTTCTGCCCGGAGGGAGCAATCGCCTTCCCCGAGCGGCTCTGCGGCGAGTGGATGGTCTCCGAGACGCGTTGCGGCACGATGGTTCACGCGTGCTTGGCGGTGGCGTCGGAGAACTCCGGCAAGCTGGTCTCCATCGTGCGGCGCGAGGCGCGGCGGATCGCCGAGGAGAAAGGGTTGCCGCTGATCGTCACGGACGGTCCGCCCGGCATCGGCTGCCCGGTGATCGCCTCGATGACCGGCGCGTCGCAGGTGCTGGTGGTGACCGAGCCGACCGTGTCGGGCGAGCACGATCTGGAGCGCGTGCTGAAACTGGCGCGGTTTTTTGAGATTCCGGCGTCGGTCTGCGTGAACAAATGGGACATCAATCCGGAGATGAC
>CAZTDL010000640.1:0-2927 GCA_964612775.1 uncultured Lentisphaeraceae bacterium | reverse complement strand
GGCGTCGGCGTTGATGGCGCGAAGGCGCCAGGCGCGCTGGTGCCGGCGCTGGATTGAAAGTGACCCCTTATGCTGGAGTAATATTGACCCCTCAGTAAGACAAGATAATACCAGTAACAGAGAGAAGAAGCAAGGATGGAGAAGGGAGAAGAGAAGCCCCCATGGGGGCGGCGTAGGGCCTAACTTTGCCGTCCTGTTGTCTCTTCCCGATCTCCCGCGACCGCGTCTGGCGGCGTCAGGGCCAGGGTCAGTTGCGTGCCTGGCTTGCTGTGCTTTTCTCTCAGTCGCGCCAACGTTTCGGCGGACGGCGGCTCTTTGCCCAGGTATTCCAGAGTTCTGGTTTTCACCTTGCCGCTCCGCCGGTAGTTGTGAACCAGGTAGTAGTATTCATTCCCCCTGATTCTTTTGCGCTTTACGTGTGGCATTGCCGGTTTTCACCCCCTTTCGGTTTTTTCCTTTCTGGCTTTCCCTGAAGCGGTAGCTTTCACCGTTCATCACGAGTATGTGGCAGTGGTGCGTGAGGCGGTCGAGCATTGCGCCGGTGAGTGATTCGTCGCCGAAGACGCTGGTCCACGCGCCGAAGTCCAGGTTGGTGGTCACGAGCAGCGAGCGGCGCTCGTAGCGTTCGGCGCAGAAGTTGAACAGAAGCTGCGCGCCGGTGGCGTCGAAGGGGATGTATCCGAGTTCGTCGAGGATCACGAGGTCAAAGCGCATGAGTGAGTTCTGTAGTTTCGCGAGGCGGGCGTCTTTTCTTGCTTCGAGCATTTCGTTGACGAGGCCGGCGGCGGTGGTGAAGCGCACTTTGAGTCCCGCGCGGCAGGCGGCGACGCCGATGGCGGTGGCGATGTGGGTCTTTCCCGTGCCGCTGTTGCCGATGCACACGCAGTTTTGCGCCTCGCGCGCGAAGTCTCCCTGGGCGAGCTGGAGGACGGTCTGTTTGTCCAGCGAGGGGATTGCCGTGAAGTCAAAAGTGTCCAGCGTTTTGATGAGGGGGAACTTCGCTCGCGCCAGCCGTGCGCGCAACGCGTTCTCCTCGCGGTTGTATACTTCCTGCTCGACGAGGCCCAGCAGGAACCGCTCGTAAGGCAGGTTGGTCTTCGTGGCTTCGGCCAGGGCTTTTTCCAGGTCGCGCGTCATGGTTGGCAGCCTCAGCTTTTTCAGGTACGCTTTCAACAGAAGGTTGGTTTCCATCTTTCGGGAATCTCCTTTTCAAAGTAGTTGGTTGTACTTGTTGCAGTCGGGGGCCGTCACGCGCATGTCGGACAGGTTGGGGAACCTTGACATGTCAATCGTGGCGGCTTCCGCGTTTTGCGGGGCGGCCTGCTGGGCGAGCAGGCAGGCGACGGCGTCGGCGTTGATGGCGCGAAGGCGCCAGGCGCGCTGGAGGGCCTGTTCGAGATCGCCGATTGTGTGGTTGCTGAGCAACAACAGTATTTTGACGTATTCTTTGCCGCCGCCGAGCGGGTCGCGGTCGAGCAGCGCGGCGTGAAACGCGCCGAAGATTTCAGGCAGCTTCCAGTTCTTGAAGGGTTTCGCATAGAGCAGCGCGCCTGGCTTGTGCTCCAGCGCCGGCACGTAGTGGAGGGGCTCGAGAACGTATTCGTAGCGCAGGAAGGAGCGCCGGTGGCGGGCGACGGCGCGGTCCGATGTGGAGATGACGATCTCGAATGCGAAGGCCTTAAGGGTGAGCTTTCTGTTCGCATACGCCACGGGCACACTGTAGCGGTTCGTCTCGTGGGACACGATGGACTGGTGGTCCGCCTTCACGCCGTACGTCTTGCAGCACTCGGGCGGATATTTCGGCAGGGAGAGCAGGTATGGCGCTTCCTCGGCGAAGTATTCCCCAACGGTGCGGTCCCGGCGTGAGGCGGTGCGCAGCGTGTTCTCAGCGCACCAGTCCGCCAGGTCCTCGTTGAGCGCCTCGATGGAATCGAAACGCGGCGCGGGCGCGAAGTAATTGTTGCCCACGTAGCGCACCATGTTCTCCACGCCGCCCTTCTCCCACGGCGCGGCCCTGGTGCAGAAATCCGACTCGAACAGGTACTGCGCCCGGAAAGCGGTGAACTCGCGCTGCTCCACGCGGTTGCGCCCCTTGAGAATCTTCTTCACCGCCGACTTGAGGTTGTCGTAAGTGATGCTGAGCGGAACGCCGCCGAAAAACTCGAACGCCCGGCGGTGGCCCTCGAACATCATCTCCTGGCGCTCCGCCGGGAAAGCCTGGACGAAGAAATGGCCCGAATAGTTAAAACGGATGCAGCAGAGATGAACTTTCGTCTCGACGCCCGCTATCTCGGCGGTGCGCTCGCCCCAGTCCATCTGCGCCTCTGCATCGTCCGGCTGGTGGTCAAGAGGAAACGTCACCGCCGGCGCGCCCATCCCCAGCTCGCGCTTGCGCGCAGCCACGTAATTGCGCACCGTGGACTCGCCGCCGGTGAAGCCGTGCTCGTCGCGCAGCCGCTCGAAAATCCGCTTCGCCGTGTGCCGCCTCTTTCGCGGCAGGTCCTTGTCCTCCTTCAGGATTTTCTCGACAACTTCCGTGAAATCCCCAAGCGACGGCAGGGCGTACGGCTCAGTCCTGCTGTAGGCGGGTTTTTTCGGTTCTCGGACGTACTTGCGGACAGTATTGCGAGAAAGCCCCGTCTCGCGCACGATCCGCTTGATGGGCTTTCCTTCAACTTGATACTTCCTTTGTAAATTCTCGTAAACACCCACTGAGATCATTCCTTACCTCCCCGGAACACGATTGCTTACAATCGTTTCACATCCGGGGACTCATTTTTCACAGTGGGGTCAAATTTACTTCAGCGTTTCGCCTCCAAGGGGGTCAATTTTCGGCCAGCGTTTAGAAACCGTCCACAATTGGCATGGATGAGCCATCAGCTTTTCGGCACTACTTGATATGTTTGAGACATCAAGCTTTGAACGCA
>CAZTDL010000639.1:0-2943 GCA_964612775.1 uncultured Lentisphaeraceae bacterium | reverse complement strand
TGACCGTTGACACGGAGGGGTTGCCGTATGGCGGTTTGACGGCCGGTTATTTGACGTTGTCCTTCCGTATGGATAAGAATGCCGTGGATGCCGGGGTTTTGTATGAGGTTGAAGCGTGTACGGATCTGATTTTGCAGGACTGGTCAACGAACAACATTTCGCCGTTGCCGTTTGGCGATAGCAATGCGTGGTGGCAGGCGATGTATCAGCATGATGCGCCGGTCACGAACGCGCCGCAGCGCTTCATGCGCTTCAAGGTTACGTTGCCGACGCCGTAAAATCATCCTTCGCGCGAGGGAAACATATCGACGCATAACGCCCGACGCGCAAAATGTGCGTTGGGCGTTTGTGTTGAAACGGCTGATCAGAACACGTCGGTTTAAATCGTGCGAGGGGTCTGAGTGAGGACTTCGCATCCGGTCCGCGTCACTCGGATCACGTCCTCAATCCTGACGCCCAGTTTACCCGGAAGATAGATGCCCGGTTCGACGGTGATGACCATGCCCGGCTTGAGCACGGTCTTACAATTCGGCGAGAAGCTGGGTGATTCATGAACTTCCAATCCTAGACCGTGGCCGAGACTGTGACCGAAATACATTCCGAATCCCGCCTTATCGATGTGCTTGCGGGCAATGGCATCGATGTCGCAACACGGGATGCCTGGCTTAATGCTGCGGATCGCTTTGCGGTTGGCTTCAAGAACAATGGCGTAGAGTTCGCGATAACGCGGTGTGGGCCGGCCATAGAACACGCAACGAGTCATGTCTGCGCAGTAGTGGTTCAGTTTGAGTCCAAGGTCTATCAGTAGCGGCTGTCCGTATTTGAGCCGGGTATCGTCCGGATGATGATGGCACTCGGCCCCGTTACGACCCACACACGCAATGGTATCGAAGGCTTCACCTTGACCTAAGCGGTTGGCCTCCTGTCGAGCCAGCGCACGGACATCCCATTCGCTCATGCCGGGGGTGATTTGTTTCAATAGTGTCGCGAACAGTTGATCGTTGGCCGCGATGGCGGCTTGAACGGCTCGCAGTTCGGCGGGGGATTTGATCGCGCGCAGTTCGGCGATTGTGCCGCTGATGTCGATCCACTCGACATCGGGCAGCGCCGCCTGCAGGCGCAGGAAACGCGCGGCCTCCATATTTCCTTCGTAGCCGACACGCCGCCAGCCTGTCCCCATTCCCGCTAGCACTCGTGATTCTTCTGCTGGCCGCCACATGTTATGGCAGGGAAGCCATCGGGCTTGTCGTTTGGCCATGGTACGGTATCGGAAATCCGTAAAAAAAGCCGTGGCTTCATTCGTTTCGGTGAGCAAGAGTCCGTTGGAGGTTTCCAGTCCCGTAAAGTAATAGCGGTTGATGTCCGTGATGATGATGGCGGCGTCGAGACGAAGACGTTTCTGGCAGGCCCGCAGGCGTTTGACGCGTGTTTGAAATTCTGTGGCAGGGAGATCGTGTGCGGAACGGAATGGTGTCTTCATGTGAAAATCAGTTGATTGCCGGCCGTAAAAAGCGACCCTTGTTCTGAGACGTACAAATCCGAACGCAAAAATCGGTTGCGTTTTGTTCGGCTTGCCCGGCGGATTAACCGGGCCGGATCACCGGCTGAGGTGTCTGGTTGTAAACCTTTGATCCGGGCGGCACGGACTGAATGAGCCAAACATTGCCGCCGATAACGGAGTCGTGTCCGATCACCGTGTCTCCGCCGAGGATAGTCGCACCTGCGTAAACAACGACGTTGTCTTCCACGTCGGGATGACGTTTCGTTCCTTTCACAAGGATGCCGGTCGCCTCGTCCTTGGCAAAGCTGAGCGCGCCCAGCGTAACGCCTTGGTAGAGCTTAACGTGTTTGCCGATACGGCAGGTCTCTCCGATGACCACGCCGGTGCCGTGATCGATGAAAAACCCCGGGCCAATGGTGGCGCCGGGATGAATGTCGATACCGGTCTTTGAATGCGCATGCTCGCTCATCACACGCGGGATCAGCGGCACGTTCTGGGTATAGAGCGCGTGGGCGATACGATGGATGGTAATCGCGTAGAGGCCAGGGTAGCTCATGACGATCTCCATGGTGGACATGGCCGCCGGATCACCTTCGTAGGCGGCTTGGATATCCTGTTGGAGCATGTCGCGTATGGCCGGCAGACCGTTCAGAAGCGCGGTGACCGCCTGCTGCGCCTTCTGTACGCGGTCGTGACAGTCGTCGCATTTCGTGCGTCGGCAGGCGTACTCGAACGCGCGATGCGTCTGATCGCGCAGCTTGAGCGCGATTTCGCGTAGCGTGTCCTGCAGATGGCTCTGGCAGGTCTCATGCGCGATGGGGGCCTGACCGTGGCAGCCGGGGTAAAGCACGGCCAGCAACTTTTCGAGCACGGCGATGACCGCCCCCGTGCCTGGCAGATTGACATCCCGCTCGGTGTTCGCGACCGGGCAGTTCTTGCACGGTGAGAGCGCTTCGGTCAAGGCGGTAAGATTCTTTTCAAGCCATTTTTCCATGGTCGGATCCTTTAAAGAGTCACTTCCCTTTTGCAATCCGTACGATCACTTGCGATGCCCCCAGATTCTTCCAGCCCAACGTCAACAGAGCCCGTTCGGTAAACCCGCGGCCCAGACAGATCAGATCGAGGATGTCGATGTTATCTTTCTGGCACAGGGTTCGAAAGTCCTTGAGGGTAAATAAATGGATGTTGGGCGTGTTGTACCATTCGAAGGGTAACTGTTTGCCTTTGGGCATGCGGCCATTGAGGAGCAGTTGGCGACGGACCTCGAGACAGGCGAAGTTTGGGAAGGTGATGACCGCTTCACGCGCGACACGCAGGATCTGACGGAGCAGCTCGCGTGGGCGTTTGATGGTCTGGAGCGTTTCGCTTAGGACCGCCACGTCAAAGCTGTTGTCCGGGATCATGGCCAGTCCGTCATCGATATCCTCAAGAAGAACATCGCA
>CAZTDL010000638.1:0-2947 GCA_964612775.1 uncultured Lentisphaeraceae bacterium | reverse complement strand
CTCGACCGAAAAACATCGTCCTGATTCTGGCGGACGACCTGGGCTGGGGTGACGTGTCCTGTTACGGCACAACCGCCGTGACAACGCCCCATGTCGACCGGCTCGCGCGCGAGGGCATCCGTTTCACCGACGCGCACGCCCCCGCCTCGGTCTGCACGCCGACGCGCTATGCGATCATGACCGGCGAATACGCATGGCGACGAAAGGGGACCGGCATTGCGACGGGCGATGCCGCCCTTCTGATTACTCCCGGACGAACCACGCTGCCGTCCGTGCTCAAACGCGCCGGATATGTTACGGGCGCGATCGGTAAATGGCACTTGGGCCTCGGGCCGGGTCCGGGAAAAACCGATTGGAATACAGAGATCGTTCCGGGACCCCGTGAAATCGGTTTCGACTATTCATTCCTGATTCCCGCCACCGGCGACCGGGTACCGTGCGTTTTCGTCGAAAACCAGCGCGTCGCGGGCCTCGATCCCGCCGCCCCCATCCAAGTCAATTACAACCTCAAAGGTCCGAATTACCCCGGCGAAATGGACGGCCGCAAAGACCGCGACCGTCTGAAGCTGGACTGGGACTACGGCCACAACAACGCGGTGATCAACGGCATCGGGCGCATCGGCTACATGACCGGCGGGCACAAAGCCCGATGGGTGGATGAGAACATCGCCGACACCTTGGCGGCTAAAGGTGTCGCGTTCATCGAACGGAATCGCGATCGCCCGTTCTTCCTGTATTTCGCCACACACGATATTCATGTGCCGCGCGTGCCCAATCCGAGGTTCATCGGAAAAACCACGATGGGCCCCCGAGGCGACGTCATCGTCCAGTTCGATGATCAGGTCGGCGCGATCCTCGACGCGCTTGATCGTTTCGGTCTGACGGAGGACACGCTGGTCGTCCTCAGCAGCGACAACGGGCCGGTATTGAACGACGGCTACAAAGACCGGGCCGTCGAAGCGCTCGGCCCCCACCGTCCCGCAGGCGAGTTTCGCGGCCACAAATACAGTGCCTTCGAAGGCGGCACGAGGGTTCCCTTCCTCGTGCGCTGGCCCAAACGGATACGGGCGGGTGGCACAAGCGCAGCGCTCGTGAGCCTCGCGGATTGGGTGGCGACGGCAGCCGCGCTGACGGGACAAACACTGGAACCGCAGGATGCGCCGGACAGCTTCAATGTCTCGGCCGCCTTTTTGGCCGCATCCGCCCCCGGACGGAACACGCTGATTTCGCAAGACCCCATGCTTTCTCTCAGGGAAGGCAAGTGGAAGTTCATTCCCGCGACGGCCGGAAAAAGAAACGGTCAGGCGTCGTCGGAACTCGGGTTGCTCGGCGACCCGGACGCGTTCGTGAAAGGCGCGCACGACGACGGACGCTGGAATGTAAACCAACTCTACGATACGCAGGCCGACCCGCGCGAAACGAATAACGTCGCGGGACAATTTCCCGATCGCGTGGCGTCGATGCGTGCGCAGTTGCAGAAAGCGCGGGACGATGAGCATACGCGATAATACCATTCAACGTTTGATAGACTGCGCCGATTTGGACGTTGTACGAATAGATCCCGTCTTACGGATTGAACAAATTGGACACCTGATACTCCAGCGGCGCGACAATCAATAACCGTTGCTGCGAAGAGCCCTTCGTAGCCGATCTGGCAGATGATTTTGCGCCCATGGTCTGCTACGGCCCAATCGCCGTTAAACAAAGCCGCCATAGTTGATCAAACCGTTGCGCGCCGCGACGCTTGAATCGCATCATCCAACATTTGCAGAAAGAATGAACGGTCGCGCTGCGTCAGCGGCGGAGGGCCACCCGTCACCGTTCCCGCCTCGCGCAAATCAGACAGCAATTCCCGCATGGCGATTGACGACCCGATGTTGTCTTCCGTGAACGGTTTTCCGATTATGCTGATGACGCGTGCGCCGACCTTTAAACAGCGGTTCGCCAGCGGTATGTCAGCGGTGACAACGATGTCGTGTGGTCCCACGTGCCCGACAATCCAGTCATCGGCCGAGTCCTGTGTGGCCGCCACGATCTTAAGTATGATGCCGGGATCGGGCGGTACACGCATCCACGCGTTGGCCACCAATGTGACGGGCAGGCCGCATCGCTTGGCGACGCGGTAAACCTCTTGTTTGACAGGGCACGCATCCGCATCTACAAAGATTTGAAACAAACTGGCACGCTCCTTATGCGCTTCGGCATTTTCTCTGGGGTTCTATTTTGCGCCCATACTTCGCGTGGCGCTCTGCCGTCTGCTCGTACAGCGCGAATTGACCGGGCTCAGCAAAGGCTGAAAGGACTTAGTCGTTCATTCTGTTGCACTGAAAAAGTCGGCAAAACAGCCATCGGACGTAACTATGCACTGCGGCATGCGACCCGTCCATGCACTTTTCATCGCAAACCACATTCAACACGTTCCCCTTTTCAGACAGCCAGAAACCTGCTGACACGGGCGAGCGCCCGCTGCAGCCCCTTATCGGACTTCAGCTTTTCGCCCATCCTGCAGCAGGCCTTCGCCACCGCCTGGACACCCATGCCGCCGGCCAAACCGCCCAATTCCCGCAGCGTCAGCCCGCACCGCATGCGCCCGACATACAACGCCAGATCCCGTCCCCAGTCGCCCTGTCGGTCCGCAAACGCTTTCCACGGTTCGCCTTTCGCGGACTCGACCGCTTTGACAACCTCGCCGAAGGGGAACGACCTCCGCCAGGCGCGCACGTTCGTCTCGTCGCCCGCGCGTTTCGGGATCTTCTTGCGCAACCTCTCGATAAACGCCGTGCCGCCGATCGCGACGGCCGCGGTGATTCGCGCGAACGTACCCTCTTCAACGCCCTGCCGCAAGTAGTCCTGAAGATAGCTTCTGTATCCCGTCTTGGCGTCTTGGCGTCTCGTCCCGGCCGCGCACCGCCAAAGCGTCTCGCACGTCAGCCACCCCGGTTTGGGC
>CAZTDL010000637.1:0-2947 GCA_964612775.1 uncultured Lentisphaeraceae bacterium | reverse complement strand
AAGCAACCTGTCCGACCTCATCACAAACTGTTCATCGTCCACCAGTACATTCTCGTCAAACAGGATCACACCCTCTTTGTTGTCGAACTCGATCCGACTGGCCGTAATCACCGCTTCACGCTCTGGCGTCGCCTCTTTCGGCTTGTCGGCCTTAGCATCAGTTTTGACCGGAGTCACAGGTGCCGCCGCGGCAATCGTCTCTTGAGCATTCGTCACCCCCGCGGCCAACAGGCAGATCATCAAACTGACTATCCCAACCCTCATTTTCACTTCAGCCTCCCAAAATTGTTCCGCATGCGATGCGTCCGTATTTCGCAATCGGACAGTATTTTAATAAATTGTTCTTCGATTGAAAAGTACATACCACGGCCTTTTAACCGATCACCGCTTTTATCAACGCTGACGCGGCCTTCACAATAACCGCGCTTGGCCTTACGGTCAAACAGGCACCCTTCTGCCGTCAGCCGTCCATCCACTTGTCCATCCTCTGCCAACAGCTCAACATAGACACCCTCAGCGAAGATCAGACCATCGTCCAGAAAGATCTGCGCCTTTTTGGCTCGCAACCTGGCCTTGACCTTCCCGTTCGGATACACATCCAACGGCAGAACGAGATTCTCCACAGGAGAGACCATCGCAGCCTTAACGGAAACCCATTTCTCCGCAAGGGGACGCCATTCTTCCGCAGAATGCCGATTGAACCAGCGTTCCACATCGGGATCCTCCGCACCAAACGCCGTCATGCCGCAGAAAAAAATTCCTGCCGCCAACATCCGGCACATAAGCCCCCACGGTTTAACGCACCAAACCATGAATCGCTCCTAGGGTCTGCCACAATTTCTTCAACGCCTTAAACGTGATCGCATTCGCTTTGTCGGACAACGCCTCAGACGGATTCACATGTGTCTCCATAAACACGCCATCCACGCCCGTTGCCACAGCCGCCCGCGCCAATGCCGGTGCCCAGCGGCCATCGCCGCCGCTCATCTTACCCGCGCCGCCAGGACGCTGCACGCTGTGGGTCGCATCGAACACCACAGGGTACCCCAACTCGCGCATAATCAGCAGACTACGCATGTCGGCAACCAAATTATGATATCCGAAACTCGCGCCGCGTTCGGTCAAAATGATTTTATTGTTCCCCGTGCCGGTGATCTTGTCGATCACATTCATCATGTCTTCCGGCGCGAGAAACTGACCTTTCTTAACGTTAACGGCTTTGCCCGTCTCAGCCGCAGCCACCACCAGATCCGTCTGACGGCACAAGAACGCCGGAATTTGAAGAATATCCACCACCTCTGCCGCCACAGCCGCCTGTCCCGGCTCATGGATATCCGTCAATATCGGGACATGAAACCGGTCGCGGACTTCCTTCAAAATAGCCAATCCCTCCAAAAGCCCCGGCCCCCGATAGGAGTCCACAGACGTTCGGTTGGCTTTATCAAAGGATGCCTTGAAAACAAGCGGCACATCCAATTCGTCCGCCAACCGCACCAGCCGTGCCGCCAGATCCATCGTACCGTCTACAGACTCGATCACGCAAGGTCCTGCGATGAACGCCAGCTTCTTGCCGCCGAACGTCACCTTACCGACTTTGACCGGATTCACTTTAGCCATCGCATGTTATCCTCTTTTACAAAGAATCTCTTCCACAATCGCCGCATCGGCCGGCGTATCAACACCCACGCCTTGATCCTCTGTCCGGATCACCGCAATACGCCCGCCTAAATACATCGCCCGCAACTGCTCCAGACTTTCCGTCTTCTCCAACACGCAGGGAGGTTCTTTCACCAACCGCTTCAGAAACGCACCGCGATATGCGTAAATCCCCAAATGCCGCATATATAGACCTGACGACAAATCGGGCTCGCCATCCCGGCAACAAGGGATCGGCAACCGCGAAAAATACAGCGCGCCGCCGTCCTGCGCCAACACGACTTTCACGACCGTGCGCGCCTCCAAATCACGCATGGAACGAATCGGGCAAGCTGCGGTCGCCATCGCCCACCCCGGATCGGTTTTCATACGCGCCACCAGAGCGTCGATCAGTTTCGGATCGATCAGAGGCTCGTCTCCCTGAATGTTGATCACGATGTCATCATCCGCGGCCTGAGCCGCCTCCGCAACACGGTCCGTCCCCGACGGATGATCGGGCCGCGTCATAATGACTTTCACGAAGCCCGAAACCGCCTCCGCGATCCGTTTATCATCCGTCGCAACAAGCACCTCGTCAAGCGACACCGCATGCTGAACCGCCTCGACGACCCACTGTACCAACGGCTTGCCACAAAGCGGATAAAGACTCTTGCCAGGAAAACGCGTCGAACCCCAGCGCGACGGAATCACACCAATCACACGCATACTAAAACTTCCTGTTGGGTTGTAAAACGCACTCATTTTCGGTGTTATCGCAAAGAGAGTCAAGGCTGTTATCCGGCGAACTTGCGTCTATCTCGCATCACCCCCGCAAATACCACTTGATTTGTCGAACAAAATATGGAAAAGTTCTCGACATAACGTGATATGGAACAGTGTGTTCATCTTTTTGAACACGAGTTGTCTCATAAAAAGTAAACGATGAGCGATATCAAATTCAATTGCCCGCATTGCCTGCAGAGGTTGTGCATACCCGAAACCGCGTTAGGTCGAACCATTCCCTGTCCGATCTGCCAAGGCATATCGGACTTCCCCCCAAACGGACCCCCAAAACGCCTCTGTCGGCGGCATCACGCACCGCCGATGCACCGGGCGAAAATACTCCGTCACGGACCAATCAACCGCAGATTCAGCCACTTGCGCCGCCACCGAAAAAGGATATTACTTTCTTCTGCCCGACATGCGCCGCAAAGCTTGTGGTGACAGAACGCGCCGCAGGTCGATCAATCCTATGTAAATGCTGTGGCTCACAGATCATCGTTCCAAGCGGATCGGCATCTCCTAAGCAGGG
>CAZTDL010000636.1:0-2949 GCA_964612775.1 uncultured Lentisphaeraceae bacterium | reverse complement strand
GTCGGAATCGCCACCGACCAGCCGATCAGTCCCATCATGCCCAGGCCAAACCAGACGGTTCGCGTGACATGGCGTCGCGCTCGGATTTTGCGCGCCGCCTTCGCACCGACCTCCTGACTGAGTGTCGGCTTCGGTTTCAAAGGTCTATTTTTGGGTTCGTCAGTCATGATGAAATTCCGTGAGGCGACGGATGAAACCGCTTTCCATTCTCGCCATCACCGAGCGAACGGTCCGCTCCCGTTCGTCCAGGTTCAGAAATTCCCTATCCACCGATTCGCGCAGTTGGCTGAGGTCCTTTCCGGCTATGGCGTTGCGCACCGAAACGAGCACGTCCGGGCCGGTTTTGATCAGCACCCCTTCATCGACGGCCACGTAACTCTCGCCCTCCGCTTCGTTTTCGTAGATCATAATCCCGGGCGTGAGCGCGGCTACGCAGTCGAGGCGGTGTGGCAAAAGTCCGAATGAACCCTCCCGGGTTTCCGCAACGATGCGCGAAACGCCGGTCTTCTCAACAAAAATGCGGAATGGCAGGAGCACCTTAAGATTCATGCGTGTTGTCTGCATGTTCAACCTCGGGTTTGGACTTCTGCTCAAGCTTCAGCGTCGGCCCGGACCCGGGTTTCGGCGTGGAATCCGGGGCAGGCTTTGGATGACCCTTCGCCTCGGCTTTGGACTCGGGCTGGGATGAGTCCTTGCCTGCGCTTTTGCCCTGTTTCACTTTCTCCTTCGCCTCGTCAACGGCACCGATCATATAGAGCGCGCTCTCCGGATAGTCTTTGAATTCATCCAGCAGGATGCGTTCACAGCCGGCAAGCGCATCTTCAATGCGGACAAGTTTGCCCTTGAGCCCGGTAAACTGCTCGGTCGTGAAAAACGGCTGCGTAAGAAAACGCTCCAACCGGCGGGCGCGGGCGACGACGTTGCGGTCCTCGGGCGATAATTGCTCAAGACCGAGCATGGCGATGATGTCCTTGAGCTCGGCGTATTGCGCAAGCGTCCGCCGGATTTCCTGCGCGATGCGATAATGCCGTTCACCGACGATGCCCGGCGTGGTCATTTTGGAGCTGGACTGCAACGGGTCGATGGCCGGATAAAACCCCTCGCTCGCCCGTTTGCGCGAGAGTACGATGGACGCCGAAAGGTGGGAGAAGGTATGTACGGCCGCCGGATCGGTGAAATCATCCGCCGGCACATACACCGCCTGGATGGACGTGATGGCCCCGGCATCGGTGTTTGCGATGCGTTCCTCCAACCGCGACAGTTCGGTACCCATCGTGGGTTGATAACCGAGGCGAGAAGGCATCTGACCCATCAAGCCGGACACCTCGGAACCGGCCTGGGTGAAACGGAAAATGTTGTCGATGAGCAGCAGCACATCGCGCCGCTCGTCGTCCCGGAAATACTCGGCCATCGTGAGCGCGGCGTGGCCCACGCGGAAACGGCTGCCGGGGGGTTCGTTCATCTGGCCGAACACCATCACCATGTTCGGCAGTACGCCGGCTTCCTTCATCTCGCGGTAAAGCTCCTCGCCTTCGCGACACCGTTCGCCGATGCCGCAAAACAGACTGACCCCCTCGTGGTGGCCGATCATGTTGTGTATCATTTCAGTGAGCAGGACGGTTTTGCCGACGCCAGCGCCGCCGAATAGGCCCGCCTTACCGCCAAGCTCCAGCGGCACGAGCACATCAATAACCTTAATGCCCGTTTCGAAGACTTCGGATTTGGTGGAGCGCCTGGCCAGCGGCGGTGGGGAGCGATGGACGGTGCGCCACTCCACGTTTGAAACTTCCCCTTCGCGGTCGAGCGCGTTGCCGAACACGTCGAACATGCGCGAGAGCGTTCCCTTGCCGACCGGCACCTTTAACGGCCCGCCCGTGTCCTCAACCGTCATGCCGCGCGCAAGGCCCTGCGTAGGTGTCAACGCAATGCCGCGCACGCGATGCGCGTCGAGTTGAGCCAGGACCTCGATGGCCATTTCCCCCTCCTTCGCGTAAAGCAACGAATAGATTGGCGGCAAATGTGCATCGAACCGTATATCTACGACACTGCCGCGGACCGAAATCACCGCGCCAAGGTTCGATGGACCAATTTTGGTATTCATGTTTGCCCTAGCTGATCCCCCGTCAAAATTCCTTTCCGTGGACGCCTCGCCTTATCCTGCAAGGCTCCACCATGGTCCCTTCCGGTTAAGCAAATTTGAGACATGTCAAACAATGGCACCTTCCATACTTTGAAGCTATCCAAGAAATGACAACTACCGTCGTCTACTCCAAAAATAGCCGCCGCCACCGCCGAACAACAGAAGCAACACAATAATGATAATGATCGTTTCAGTACTCATGGCCTTTCCCTCCGTTCAGTTGATGTAATAGCTCTTCTGTCTCATGCATTGTGCTTGATTCCACTCCTGCAGCTTTGTTTTGGCCTCATGGTGTTTGTGCGCCAAAGCATGTCCAACTCTCCATTTTTCATGCAACTGCGGCAGCGGCCTGAAAGCCGTGCCTGAACATGATACACCGCTCTACTTCCCAACTAGCTTTTTGACCTGCCCGAGCTTTTCTTGAATTTCCCCTTTCAGATTTTCGTCTTTGCCTTCGGCTTCCAAGTCGGGATTCATGATCGCTTTCCCGGCGATCTCTTTGACCTTACCTTTCACTTGGTGAAACGTTCCTTCCACTTGGTCCTTTGTGCCTGATTTCATGGTATTCCTCCTATCGGAATTGGGTTTGGGTGATTGTACGTTGTCCCAGCCTTTCGTTTAATGACCAGGATCATGCAGATTGCAATTGCAAGTGTCCTGCCGGAAATGTAAAAAGGGAAAGCATTCGTACTTGCCTATTGATAACGAGTCGTTAAATGGATAAAGGAGAAGCGCAGATATAACCGCAATGAGCTAATCTCCCTCAATATCCGGTGGAACCTCCATATATTGAGGGTAATTTGGGGGGA
>CAZTDL010000635.1:0-2956 GCA_964612775.1 uncultured Lentisphaeraceae bacterium | reverse complement strand
GGAGCTTGGTACGGAAGGCGCTGCGTGGGCATGGCATGAGGCCGGGACCGTTAAGCTCGAAAAAGGACCGGTAAGGCTTGCGCTGCATGACCTGACCGGTTTTAACGGGCGCTGCGATGCGATGATCTTGACAACCGATGCGGCTTTCGTGCCTGAGAATGAGGTGGCTCGGCTGGAGACGTTCCGCCGTCAGATGGGCACGGTGAAAGCGGCGCAGGCCACAGAGAATGTGGACCTGATCATTGCGGGTGGCGGTATCCCCGGAGTGTGTATGGCCATTTCAGCGGCGCGGCTGGGCCTTACGGTGGCGCCGATTCAGGACCGGCCCGTGCTGGGCGGCAACAACAGCTCGGAAGTCCGTGTCCATTTGGCCGGGCGTATGAATCTCGGTCCGTATCCCAAGTTGGGCGACGTGGTCAGCGAGATCGGCCCTCGGCGCGGCGGAAACGCTCAGCCGGGAGACTATTACGAGGATGAGCGCAAAGTTGAGGCCATCAAGGCCGAGAAGAATATCCGGCTTTTTCTGAACACCCGCGCGTTGGGTGTCGAAAAAGAAGGCTCAAAGATTACGGCGGTGATCGGGCGCAATATCGAAACGGGGCAGGAGACGCGCTTTGCCGCGCCGCTGATTGCGGATTGCACGGGCGATGGCGTTATCGGCATGCTGGCGGGCGCGGAGTACCGTTACGGCCGTGAATGCAAGGAAGAAACGGGCGAGAGCACGGCGGCGGATAAGTCGGACAGCCAAACCATGGGCTCGTCGGTGCAGTGGTATTCGCGTGAGGCTAAAACGCCGGTGTCTTTCCCTGATATCGAATGGGGCATCGATTTTAACGATAAAACCTGCGAGCGCGTCAAGATGGGCGAATGGACGTGGGAAACCGGTATGCGTCTCCATCAGATCAGCGAGTTCGAACAGGTGCGCGATTATGGACTGCTGGTGGTGTTTTCCAACTGGTCCTTTCTTAAAAATCGTTCGGCGCACAAGGCGGATTATGCGAAAAGCCGACTGGAGTGGGTGGCTTATGTGGCGGGTAAGCGTGAGTCGCGCCGATTAATGGGTGACCTCGTTTTGAAGGAGCAGGATCTCGTGAACAAAGTGATCTATCCGGATGCGACGGCCTGCACGACGTGGATGATCGATCTGCACTATCCCGACCCCAAGAACACGAAGAATTTTCCGGACGCGGAATTCAAATCGATTGCCAAGCATAAGGCCATTTATCCGTATCCGATCCCTTACCGCTGTCTTTATTCGAAGAACATCGACAATTTGTTTATGGCGGGGCGTAACATCAGCGTGACGCATGTGGCTCTCGGCACCGTGAGGGTGATGCGGACGGGCGGCATGATGGGGGAGGTTGTCGGCATGGCGGCGTCGCTCTGCAAGAAACATGCCTGTTCGCCGCGCGAGGTGTATGCCGCACACCTTGATGAACTTAAGGATTTGATGACCCAAGGTGTCGGGCTGGGTAAAGAGCAACCGTCACAAAAATACAATCTGGGCGGCACATTGTTGAAAGAGAATAAGGAGTAGGGCCGAACGCGATTCGCCCGTACACGGCATGAAGATTGAATCTGTTGTTGTTTTTCAAGAGCATAAAGTGCCTTGTTTTTGCATGCGGGCGCGGCATATTGAGCGGTTGAAAGAGTCATATCCTGAGGCGAAGGTGACGTGGTGTCATTCCCAAACCTCTCTCTTGCGGGCGTTGCCTAAAGCTCAAGTGGTTTTGTCGTGGGCGTTTCATCAGCCGTGGTTTGCGTGCGCTCCTGAATTGCGCCGACTCGCGACACCTGCTGCCGGCCGCGATTTCTTTAAAATAGCGCCGCCCTCGCGGGTGAAGGTGCTCTACGGCGCGTTTCACGGCCCGATGATGGCCGAGACGGTGTTGGGCCTGATGTTGGCCGTCAACCGCGGTGTTCTGGAGGCCTATCGTCGTCAGTTGCAGGGTGAATTGTGGCCGCGGGAAGCGATGTATGACGTGCGGCTGTTGCATGGCTCGCATGCGGTCATTGTCGGCTTCGGCCACATCGGCACGGCGATCGGACGGCAACTGAAGGCGTTCGGCGTCCGTATCACAGGCGTTCGGCGTACTCCGCAGGCGCGTCGACCGCCGTGGTTCTGTAGGGATGATGACATAGTGACAGTGTCGCGTCTGAATGAGGTGTTGCCCGAGGCCGATCATCTGATTCTTGTTTTGCCTTCTGACACCGGCACCGATAAGTTGATCGATGCGGCGCGGCTTGCGCGGTTGCCGCGGCATGCGGTGGTCTACAATGTGGGGCGCGGTAACTGTATTGATGAGTCCGCGCTGGCGAAGGCGCTGAAGTCGGGTGCGTTGCGCGGTGCATGCCTCGACGTGTTTGCGGAAGAGCCGTTAACACGGGCATCGCCGTTGGCGAGGCCTTTGCCGGGATTGATTTGGTTGCCGCATTCGTCGGCCTTTGCCGAAGTTTACATGGATCGGTTTCTTGATGAAGTGATCGCCTGGCTGGACAAGTAATGACCCAATCCTACACAGTGCATTCGGTCGAAGAGACCTGGCAAGTCGCGACCAAAGTGGCCCGGCTGTTAAAGCCCGGAACGGTTATCGCTTTGCAGGGCGATCTGGGGGCCGGCAAAACCACTTTCGTGCAGGGGCTTGGTTTTGCGCTGGGGCTTCATCGGCCTGTGACGAGTCCGACGTTTACGGTTTGCACGGAATACAATACGCCCGCCTTTAAGCTGGTCCATATGGATCTTTACCGGTTGGCCGGTCCGGATGATCTGCTGACCATCGGCTATCCCGAATATCTTGAGACGGGCGCGGTGGTGGCGATCGAATGGCCGGAGCGTGCCGGCGACCTGATTCCGGCCGATGCCCTGCATGTGACGTTTTCGCTCACGGACGATCCTGAGACACGCGTGATAGAAGTGTGTCAGACGCCGATGCGCCGCCCGGCGGAATAAGTCATC
>CAZTDL010000634.1:0-2980 GCA_964612775.1 uncultured Lentisphaeraceae bacterium | reverse complement strand
CTGACTGGAAAACGGAGGGCATTACCGAAAGAGATCTGCTGGAAAAACTAGGTGTTGAGAAGGGGGTGGCGGAGTCGGACAAACAACTCAAGATGAAATTGTATCTACTTCAGACGATCGGTGGACTGTATGGGATGTTGGGCTTTGAGTTCAATCAAGACGGGACAGTAAATGATGTCACTTGCTCGTTTTCAGAAGACAACAAGAAGGCGGTTTACATGTTGCGAAAACACAAGTAAAAGTGAGCTCCCAAGAAGGATATGGATACGAGATGAAAATCAGAATCGTCGAATTGTTCGCGGTCAATCTTGTTCTAACGCTGCTGTATTTCATGCAGGGTTCCTTTATTGTTCACCCTAGGTATGTCCGTTACGAAGGCAAGCAGATCGGGTTCGCCATGACTCTTCTTGGTCCTCCATGTGGTGTCAGCTTTGGCAAGACACAGGTGCTTTTGCACTACAAGAGTAGAATACATAAGGATTTTGACTTGGCTTTCCATGGAGGATATGTTTCGTTCGTATATATGAGGGAATAGTCCGTAACCGTTTAGCGGATTCCGGGCGGGTCAAGAGGTGTTATTTTCGGGCAGGTTTTCGGGTTCGTAAAGCGCAGTGAGCGGGGTGTCGGTTCCGTTGAGGAGGATGGCCTTTAGGGGTCGTAATTAGACATATGGTTGCGCTGAAAAAGTCGAGGCAGCCCAGAACAAAGTTCGCCAGAATCGAACGGTTGATTTCCGTCGACGGGGGGGAAGTTGGCAACGAATGCGCTGGCGGTGCTGTTGTTTGGCAGCAATTTGCCCCTTGGCGACTTTTACAGCAGAACCCGATGCCCCGATACGACCCCCTAGACCTGCTCAAAAAGGAGTATGGATTGAAATGACAAAAAGGATTCGAGAATGCAAAACCATCATGGTTGTTCTTTTGCTGGGTACGGTTGGGTACGCTGTCACTACGATATGCAGGGACAGGGTTGTCATTTGTTTAATCGACAAAAGTATCCAAGGATATTCGCTAGATAAATATTCGAATGCTATACAAAAGATTCGGAGGGCGGATGCCCTAATCAGATACATTCACAAAGATAAGCGACAGAATGCGGAGCGGTTAAGGAATGAGGGAAGAAGGTATCTGGTCGAGGTTAGCGAGAACAAAACAAACGACGCTTTCTTCGCGAGCATCCGAATGAAGTATTATACTTTACTCGATATGCAATATTGTAATCCTCCCAGTGACATCGCAATTTGTTTGTCAGATCATTCTGAAAAAGGCGCGCAATTGTACGGACATATGATGCGGCTGGAAGATATAAAAACCTTGGCAAAGCGCGGACTGATTGATGGGTCAGAGGTTGAGAAGGAAACCAAATTTGTGGAAGAGATAATACGGGAGCTTGAAAGAAATGCGAATTGGAAGTAAAAAATTTCGGGATGAAAAGGAGTCGCTTTGTAATCGTTCGGATTCCAGCCGGGGCAAGCGGTGTTGTTCGGGGGTAGGTTTTCGAGATCGTAAAGCGTGTCGAGCGGGGTGTCGGTTCCGTTGAGCAGACCGGTCTTTATCAGTTCGAGCGGGTCTCTGCCTGTCTTTTCGCCGTGGCGATGAGCGAGCGATTTGCGGCCAGTGCCTGCGCGCCGCCGAGGGACTGACTGCCGAAGGTGATTTTGCGGACGATGTCGCGACGTCCGCCTTGCCAATGACGAACGTTTTCGGCTAGTATCTCCGTACGGAGGGAGGTCACGAACGCGGTGATGTGCGCAAACGCATACGGCTATGATTACGGTTCGATCGGACGGCAAAAGAGCGGCAGCCGTACCCGTCTCGTGTCCGCCTGCTCCAACGGCGTGCTGCTGGTTTCGAACGCCTACGACCACCGGTCCCGCCGCATCCGCAAGGAGGTCTCGGTCTGGGACCCGCAGCTTGCGGCTTACCGTTCACAGTCCACCGCCTCCTTCCTCTGGGACAACTGGAACATCATCCGCGAGACCGTGGCGATCGGCAATACGCAATCGGCAGTCACCAACTACTACACCTGGGGCGTCGACCTGTCGGGCAGCCTGCAGGGCGCGGGCGGCGTCGGCGGGCTGCTGTCGGTGACCACGACGGACACGAATTCCGGGACGAGCACCAACTACTACCCGTGCTACGACGCCAACGGCAACGTCACGGCCTACCTCGATGCCGGCGGCTCGGCCGTCGCCCGGTACGAATATGACGCGTTCGGGAACGCGGTCAACGAGAGCGTTCAGGAGGGGCGACATCTGCCGTTCCGGTTTTCGACGAAGTACATGGATGCAGAGACGGGCCTCTACTGCTATGGTTACCGATTTTACTGGCCGGAGTTAGGGCGGTGGATGAGCAGGGGCCCGATAGAGGAAGAGGGGGGAGAGAATTTGTACGCGATGGTTGAAAACAGAAGTACCGATGATGTCGACATACATGGGTGCCGAGGTCTTAGTTCCAAGACGAGGCGGAAACTGAAAAAACTTCCCGGGAAGGTCAGTACTGTTCTAGGCGATGCACTCGACCTTGGTCTTGAAGTACTTGCACATTTCAGGAGTAAGGAGAGAGCAATTGAAAAGGGTTACGAAATGTGTAGATCGCAGAAGCCTCAACATACGATACCGACTTCGTCAAAACCGATATTGACTGCGGCCCCCTGCAACTGCTGCGTTATCGGGATAAGGTCGATCAATTTAAACGATAGCACAATCTACTTTCTCGCGTATGCCACGGTTCATGGCAACAACTGCGATGAGACAAAAAAAATTGGTTCCCTTCGTCCGGACGATGTCCGCGAGGAGTATGTCCCATGGTGAGAAGACTAGAGAAGCTTGTCCTTCAGGCAAACATCGCCGTGTTTCTCGTGTTGTGTGCTTTACTGGGGATACGCGCATGGAAGGCGCATGTGTGGACGAAAGCATTGCCCGAACTTGAGGAAAATCGGATATGGTGCAACTCGGATTGCATCACAGAAAAAATGGTTG
>CAZTDL010000633.1:0-2987 GCA_964612775.1 uncultured Lentisphaeraceae bacterium | reverse complement strand
AGTTCTGAAGTTCTAAAGGTAAGATGAGAAGGCCGTTCTCCTTGTGAAAGGTTTTTTGGCAATATGCCGGAAACCGTAAACACGCACTCATAGGTGCAAACACAAGGAGAACAGCGATGAAAAAGGTTAGCGTAATCGGCATGGATATGGGAGACAAAAATCACAAGGCGGTCGGTCTTTCTGAAGACGGCGAGATTGTCGACCGCGCCGAGGTGCTGTGCACGCCGGAGGATGTGCGTGAATACCTGAAACGCCATCCCGGCGCGCTGCTGGCGATCGAGACCGGGACTCACTGCCGCTGGGTGTCCAAGCTCGGGCTGGAGCTGGGGCATGAGGTTCTGGTGGGCAACGCGAGGAAACTGCGGATGATCTGGGACAGCAGCCGTAAGAACGACTGGCGCGACGCGGAGATGCTGGCGAAGGTGGCGCGCGCGGACCGGTCGCTGCTTTCGCCGGTGAGGCTGAGGGGCGAGGGAGACCAGGAGCTGATGCGCATGGTGAAGTCGCGCGACCTTCTGGTGAAGAGCCGGACGGGGATCGTGAACCAGATCCGCGGGTTCTGCAAGTCCGAGGGGTTCCGCCTGCCGAAGCGCTCGGCGGCTTCGTTCGCCCGCCTGGAAGACGATGTCCCCCCGGCGGTCCGGGAGGTCGCGAAGCCGCTGTTCGCGGTGCTCAAGGAACTGGCGAAGAAGATCGGGCTGTACGACACGATGATCGCCGACGCCGTGAAGAGGCTGCACGGCGAAGAGGCTGCGCTGCTGGAGCCCATCGCCGGCGTCGGTCCGGTGACGGCGGCGGCGTTCCTGGCCGCGGTCGGGGATGTCGCGACCTTCGGCAGCGCGCGCGACGCGGGGCCTTACTTCGGACTGGTGCCGCGGCAGGACCAGTCGGGGCAGACGGACAGGCAGCTGAGGATTTCGAAGGAGGGCAACGAGGTTGTCCGGCGGTTGCTGGTGACCGCGGCGAACTACATCATGGGGCCGTTCGGGAAGGACTGCGACCTTCGCCGCCACGGCATGCGGATCGCGGAGCGGGGCGGCAAGAACGCGAAGAAACGGGCCAAGGTGGCGGTGGCCAGGAAGCTGGCCGTGCTGATGCTCGCGATCCTGAAGAGCCGGACCGCCTACCGCCCGCTGACGGATGTCGAGGCCGTGGCGTAGGGCGGGCCGGACGTTCCGGCTTCGGGGCTTCTTGAGGCCCCAGCCGGACAGTCCGCCCCTCGCGGCCACGGAGAGAGGTTTTTCACAGGAGACTTTCAAGGAGCATGCGCTGACGGAAGAGACCGTTTTTCGATGAACAGCAGACGTCCCGTCCCGGTGACTGCGGTCCCGCACTGGCACATCGTGTGCGCTCTAAAGGTGGCAGCCCGACGACGGACCTTTCCATGCACCGGACAAAACACTGTCCAACACGAGTGCGAATAGAAGCGAGACGTCACTGCGTTCTGGAAAAGCGGAATCCGCCATGCGGGTGCCCTTGACAAGCCTTCTCATAGAAGTGCGGGAGTTCCGGAGGGCGGGAGGAAAATGATGACGAACGCGGAATTCAAAAAAAGGTTGGAGGAGAGAACGCTCGCTTTTTCCGTAAGGCTGCTGGATTACTTGGATTCTCTTCCCAATAGAAAATTGTTCTGGCTGATCATCGATCAGGTGGGGCGGTCGGGGGCTTCGGTCGGTGCGAATTATCGAGAAGCTAATCGGGCAGAATCCAAAGCGGATTTCGTTCACAAGATCGGAATTGTCGAGAAAGAGAGTAGCGAAACGGTTTACAGGCTAACCGTTCTGTCGCGTCTGCGGGAATTGCCTGCGGCACTTGCAGATGAAAACGCTGGCTTACTGAAAGAGGCCGATGAGTTGCTGTCGTTGTTCTCTACCGTCAGTCGCAAGGCGAGGCTAAGCCGGATCACTTCAGAACTTTAGAATTCTCGAACTTTAGAACTTCTTCAATGAGGGGTCTGTCATGCGTAAAATTGTGATTCTCGGGGCGGGTGGCTTCGGCAGAGAAGTCGCATGGGTGGTTGAACGGATTAATGCGGCGCGACCGACCTACGACCTGCTGGGGTTCTGTGACGATGCGGAGGACAAGCGCGAGGGAACGTGTGGCACCTATCCGCTTTTGGGGCCGATTTCTTTGGTAAAGGCGCGTTTTGTCACCGTCGGCTTTTTCTGCGCGATCGGCAACAATCGGGCGAGGCAGGCGGTGACATTACGGGCCGTAGCGGCCGGGTTGGAACCGGTGACGCTGGTGGATCCTACGGCGGCGATAGCGCCGGGAGTCGAGATCGGCAAGGGAAGTTATGTGGGGATCGGCAGTATCGTCTCTGTCGGCGCAAAAACAGGAGAAGGGGTTCTCATCAATCATCAGGTGTGCGTTGGACATGATGTCACGCTGGGCGATTATGTGCAGTTGTGTCCCGGTGTGTGCGTTTCGGGCGGGTGTACGGTCGGAGAAGGCGTTCTGTTCGGAACACTCGCGGGTACGATTCCCCGGAAAAAGATTGGCGCGTGGTCGACTGTGGGTGCGGGTACGATGGCCTTGCGGGATGTGGAGGAAAGCGCGACGGTGATCCGATTACCCGTACGCGGCAAATAGTCATCGACAATGGAAGAAGAAAAAACATCAGATATTCACTCTCAAATGTTGCCGGTGAAGATTGGGCTGGAGGGGCGGGCTTGTGAACGGTGAGATACTGATAGCGGGGCGGCAGCGTTGCCGTTCCGAACGTTCCCGAATCATCGGACTCAGTGCGGCCGTTGGCCTCTTGGCTTTTCTGCTGTATGCGTGGACTGCGCAGCGCGGGATCAGCTGGCAAGACAGCGGGGAGTACCAGTATAAGTTTTTAACGCAGGCCTATACTTGGGATGTGGGATCGGGCATCGCGCATCTGCATCCGACCTACATTTTGATGACGCGTGCCCTGGCGTTTTGCTTGCCGTTTGTATCTGTGCCGTATGTGTATGCGCTATCCAGCGGACTGGGGATGGCCG
>CAZTDL010000632.1:0-2989 GCA_964612775.1 uncultured Lentisphaeraceae bacterium | reverse complement strand
AATTCAGCCACGGTTTCTGTCCTGACTGTCTAAAGAAACTGTATCCCGAATTCTGCGACGACCAGACGTGACCGCGATCAGCCGGACGGAGCCTGTGTGACACGGAGCACCATCGATGCGATTCAGATGGTGCCGAGACGGATCGCATGGGTGGGCAGACGCGCGATCACATTGCCGCAGAAACAGCCCGTGACCGGCGAGGCCAGCGCAAAGAAGGCTGAGGCGGCCACGGCGATGTGACGTTCGGCCGTGGCCAATCCGAGGGTCGGATCGAAACCTCGCCATCCCCCGTCGGGCAGCCAGACCTCCGTCCAGGCGTGCAGATCGTGCCGGGTGACGTCTGCGGCGGATTTCAGATGATAGCCGCTGACGAAACGGGCGGGAATGCCTTTGGCGCGGCAGAGGGCCATGAGGAGCACCGCTTGATCGCGGCAGGCCCCTTTTTTGTCGGAGAGGGTGTGCTCCGGCATTCGCGGCTGGCCGTGCCGCCGCACGCCGGACGCGACATTTTCGGAAATCCAGCGGTTGGCCGCCAAGGTGAAGCCAAGCGCGCTGCCATCGCTCGACGCGGCGATGTGATGCGCCAGCGTGTCGATCTCGGGAGAGGGGAAACCTTTGAGACACGGACGCAGGAGCTCGCGTTCGTCGGGCATAAGCTGGAGCGGAAACCCCGACGACAGAGAGGGGACGAAATCAAACGGATTCGTCCGCAGACTCTCGACTTCGAAACACGTCTCGATTTCGAGACGGGATGTCGCATTCAGAAACCAGAAGACGTTCAGCGCGTTGCCCTCCGCATCCACGGTCTGCGTCTGCGTTGTGGGCGCGGGATTGACCCGGATTTCAAAACGGCGGAGCGTCTGATCGCCGCCGGTACGCGGTTGCAGGCGAACGATATGCCTGTCGAGCGTGACCGGCGCGTCATAGGTGTAAGTGGTGGTGTGTGTGCCGCGTATAATCATTCGTTTATCTTCATCCGTTCAAGGACGGGGGTGAGCCAATTGGAGTCCATCGAGTCGATGGATGTGCGAAGACGCGCTTGCCACTTGGCGGAAAGCTCCTTGAAATTATCGGACTCGTAACGATAGCAGACCATGCGATTGGGTGCGTCCGGTTGAAAAATAACGATATCGACGGGCAGTCCCACATCCGCCGCGCTGATGCGTGTGGAATCGAAAGCGAGACAGCCCACTTTGAGCGCAAAAGAGAGGGGGTCCGTGAATTTGAGCGTTCTGTCGAGAATGGGCTTGCCGTATCCGGATGCGCCGATGATGTGGTAGGGCGTGCCCTCGCCGATCTCAATCCAGTTTCCTTCAGAGTAGATTTTATACAGCTTGTGCGTTTTGTCCGACGGGAATCGACCTCCGAAAAGGACGTTGATGCAGAAGGCCGTTCCGTTCTCTTCCAGTGACGCCTTGTCCTCTTTGGCCACCTGCCTCATGCAGGAGGCCAACGCATTGACGGCCTCGTACGTGTAGGCAAACGGTTCCTGCCGGTTCTCAATGTGCCGTTCGAAGTACGTGATGGTTTTGTCGCGCACGGATCGTAGTCCGGAGGTCATCAGGAAACAGGCGCCCTCGTTGAACTCGTACGTCGACAGCTTGCGGGCGGTGATGTATTCGTTGCCGGCGGTGACGCGCGTGTCGGCAATGCCGACCAGCCCGTTCTTCAGCCTCATGCCAAGACAAAAGGTCATTGTGAAGTCTCCTGTGCCGATGCCGCGGCGACGGTTTGACGGATGGGCGGAAAAATGTTTTCCATGATCGCGTTGTTGATTTCGTTCATTTCGATCTGCAGTCGGTTGATGAATTGGTGGACGCCGATGGCGATGATCTCCGCGCCTGTCAACTTCTCAACATGCGCGCATAGCGCGTTCAGACGTTCGGACGCGAGCCCTTTGGCTTCATCAGGCATGGCCAGGAGATTTTCTCTCGCCGCGTTCAGGCAGAATCTGATCGACCGCGGAAAATGAGGGTCGCAGACGATCGCGTCGATCACTTTGTCCGGCATGATCAGTCCGTGCTGCCGATGGTAGTCCTCGCGGGCGCCCAGCGACTGCAGCAGCGCGCTCCACTGCGCGTCATCGATGATGGTGCCGACATGCGCCAGTTTCGGAAGCAGGTGAAAGTATTTGACATGCACCATGCGGGAGGTTTTATCCGCGCGTTCAAGGTGGGTTCCGAGTTGCCAAAGATGATAGCCTTCGCCCCGCGTCATGGTCTCCGCAATCAGGCCCTGAATCAGCGTGTGGAGACGATTGATTTCCCTGCAGCCTTCGAGTATCCGCAGATGCGAAAAGTCGTCTGCCGTGCCGAGTTGCTCAGCCACGCGCCACAGGACATTGATCTCTTCCCACAGCGAGGCCGGAATCTGTTCGCGAAGACCTTTCGCGTTTGTGCGGGCCTTCGCGAGGCAGGAAACCACCGAGTTATCGTATCCCGTATCCACGACTAAGAAGCGCATGACATTTTCGCGCGTGGCTTGACCGTAGCGCTCTTGGAAAAACGACATGTCCCCCGTGATCCACGCCAGCGGCTCCCATTGGGACGCCACATTCTCCGGACGGTCCAGATCCATCAGGTAACTGATTTCAAGAAGGCGAACGATGTCGGCCCCGCGTTCCAAATACCGTGCGGTCCAGAACAGGTCGTCGGCTACACGACTGAGCATCATGAGGCCACCCCGGTTTCCGTTTGACGTGGATGATCGACGACCCACGTGTCTTTGGTGCCGCCGCCCTGCGAGGAGTTGACGACGAGCGAGCCTTTGGGAAGCGCCACGCGTGTCAGCCCTCCCGGCAGGACGTAGATGCTGTCGCGCCCTTGCAGGATGAACGGTCGCAGATCGACGTGCCGTCCTTCCAGCCGTCCGTTCACCAGCGTCGGCACGCGGGAGAGCGACAGCGTCGGTTGAGAGATGTAATTCCGGGGATTGGCGATCAGTTTTTTCTTGAAGGAATCGCCGAATCACTATATTATTTCTATCCATC
>CAZTDL010000631.1:0-2990 GCA_964612775.1 uncultured Lentisphaeraceae bacterium | reverse complement strand
TCGGATCCGGCCGTCACGCGCTCGGTCAGTTGACCGTCGCGACGGCGTCGTTCATTCTGACCAATGCGGCGCCGGCGTATGTGTCCGTCACCAACAATTCAGCTTATATCGGTAATGGTTCCAGAGATTTCGGGCATATGACGCTGGGCGGAAACGCTTCGTGGGCGGGTTATCTGTATCCCTTTAATGTCGGTCAAGCCACGCTCGTCATCGGCCACTACGGTCGCGGCATCCTGACCCTCCAAGACAACGCGTCGGTCACGCAGCGCCTCTATGTGGGCAACGCCGGCGGCAGTGCGGGCGCGGTCTACCAGAACGGCGGTGTCATGCACAACTGGGGCGGATCGTCGAGCGATTCGCGCATCGGCATGACCGGGTATGGCTATTACGAGCTGAACAGCGGCACGTTCACAAACATGGGTTATACGCAGCTTGGCCGTGACTACACCGGCATCGGCATTGTGAAGCAGTTCGGCGGCGCTTTCAAGATGGGCGCCGTGTACAACGGAACACTTGCCATCAGCCGCGGCGGCACGGGCGTGGTCTATATGGCTGACGGGACGTTCAATACGTCGGCTTCCTTGTCTGTCGGCGAAGCGTCGGATAATGGCCTCATCCGAGGGTATGCGGAGTTCACGATGGCAGGCGGCGTGGCCGAAATCAACGGCAACGTCAATATGGCCGATCGCACCAACATGTTCGCCGTCGTCAATCTCAACGGCGGTGTGTTGGCCGCAAGCGCGATCACGCGCGGAATGCGTACGGGGTCGCTTGCGCTTGTGCGCTTCGACGGCGGCACGTTGAAAGCTCGGACGTCCGGCAATCTGTTCGGTTCCGGTACGGCCGCGCCGGACGCCGTGAACATCTATGACGGAGGCGCCGTCTTTGACATCCCCGATGCCGTCTGCACGATTCCGGTCCCCTTGCTGGCTCCTGCCGGGAACGGCGTCACGTCGATCGGCGTCACGTCGCGTGCCGGGTATATCGGTCCTCCGATGGTGACGATATCGGGGGGCGGCGGCAGCGGCGCTACGGCGGTCGCGCGGTTCGATTCGGCCAGCGGCACCGTGACGGGCATTGAGGTGACGAGTCCCGGTTTCGGCTACACCTCGACGCCGACGGTCAGCCTCTCTGGCGGCGGCACCAACGTTCAGACGTCGCTCGGCAGTGTTTCACTGGGGGCCAACATGAGCGGCGGCATCACCAAGCTCGGTTCCGGCACACTCACGCTAAGCGCGACGAACACCTATGCCGGCGCGACGATCATCAGCAACGGAACGTTGCGTCTGGGTTGTGTTCAGGCCTTGCCCGCCAATGGCGTGGTTCAGTTTGAGGGCGGCGTGCTTGAGCTGAACGGGTTCAGTGCCACGAACGGGGGGGGGTGATCGCGACGGGCAACGGCACGATCATGGGAGGCACGCTAACCTGCGGCAGCGTGTCGCAGACAGGAGGCGTGCTGTCGATGGGAGCCGTGATCGACTCGGCTGCGCATGTCCAGATCGAAGGCGGAATCTTCCAGATACTGCCGGTGCAACCGGGGCTTTACGAGGCTCCTCTGGCCGGATCTTTCAACACGACGGAATCAATGATTACGAACATCCAGATCTGGTCCACGACCCGCATGGCGAATACGAACGCAAAACCGCCATGGTCCGACAACATCACCTATCTCTACACGGGCTATCTTTGGAACAACACCGGAACCAATGCCACGTGGACTTTCGCCGAAAATGTCGATGACAGCACGCTGCTGAAGATCGACGGGACAACGCTTATCGGTGGCGGTAACGGCTGGAGTACGCCTACGATCGCGACGAAGACGCTGACGCCCGGCGCGCATGTCTTCGAAGCGCGCTTCGGCAACGGCACGGGCGGTGCGGGACTTGTGGATGGCAGCGCCACCACGTCGTTGAGCTGGTGGAAGACCAACACATTTGGTTTCGGCGCGGATTATTGGGGCCGAAACGAGACCAACGTTGCGAACTATGTTACGTTAACCGATTCAGGCGATGGACGTTTGCTGTCCCTTACCGCAGTCAACGGCGGTCTGACCAACCGTATCAGTTCTGAGGCGTCGGTCGAACTCGGCGCGTCGGGCGTGCTGGATCTCGGCACAAACATATACAGCCAGACGCTCGCGAGTCTCGGCGGTTTGGGCATCGTCTCAAACGGCGTGCTGGCGGTGACCGGCGCGATTATGCCCGGCGGCACGAACGCCATCGGTTCGCTGACCGTCGCAAACAGCGCGGGTCTCAGCGGCAAGTTGTTGGTTGATGTCGCGGCGGACGGTTCCTGCGACCGACTGGTGATCGCGGGCAATCTGAATCTCTCGGGCCTCAGCCTGGAAATCGCCAACCCGGGGCAATTAAACACGTGGAAGGTGTATACGGTGGCAACGGTTTCCGGTGCCTCCGCCGGCACGTTCGCTTCGGTCACGGTGCCGGATGTCCGTTGGAACGTGATTTATCGTCCTGACGGCAGAGTTCAGCTGATCTTCGCCAACGGGACGCTGCTCATCATGCGCTAGCCGGGACTGTGCGTCTTTAAAACGGAGAACCTGCGCAAACGTTTTCCGTTCCATAACGACATCGTCATCGTTTTCAACACGTTGACGGGTGACGGCGTGAACTGCGCGTGCATGGGCCGCACCCATAAAACGCATTTCCAAGGTGATGCGGCAAGGACGTCGCGAGCCCTTCCACTGCAGTTTGCTCTGCGGTGTTTGAGGCAACGGTGACACGAAACTCCTTCTGCGCATCGGGTTCCGCAAGAGCCAGACGGTTCAGAGCCCGAACCCCGACTTGAGGTACGTAAAGGGGTCGTGTGTCTAGATTCTAAGATTAGGGATTGCACTCCTGTTCGCTATTCTGTTATTTGTTTCAAAGTGGATGTTCGTCGGCGGATCCTGAAGAATGCCGGCGGACGCACGGACGAGCGCAGGTGGAGACGCCTGCTGCCGTTCAGCGAGGTTGCCGGTGCGGTTTCGGAGG
>CAZTDL010000630.1:0-2990 GCA_964612775.1 uncultured Lentisphaeraceae bacterium | reverse complement strand
CGGCGGAGGGACGTCATTGCGCGATTCTGGCGGTCAGCACACTGTACCGCGCAATTGCCGATTACCTGCTTGCCCATTAAGGAGCCTCATGCAACGTGTGATGCTGAAAGCGAAAATCCACCGTGCCACACTGACGGCGACGGAACTTCATTACGAGGGCAGTATCGCCCTCGACCGGCTGTTGCTGGAGCAGGCCGACATCCTGCCCGGCGAACAGGTGTATGTGCTCAACGTCAATAACGGCGAGCGGATCGTGACCTACGCGATTGAAGCGCCTGCGGGTTCCGGCACGGTCGGCTTGCGCGGTGCCGCGGCACGCACCGGGCAGGTCGGCGACACGGTGATTATTCTGACCTATGCGGTTGTGGCGGAAGAGGAACGCAAGGCTTTCAAGAGCCGGACCGTTTATGTCGACGCGCACAACCGCCGTGTGGTTCCGCGGCAGCAGCCTGCTCTTGAAGGGGAGGGATGATATGAATGTGGCGGTCGTCGGTGCCAGCAATAACCCGGAGCGATACAGTCATCAGGCGGTTCTTCTGCTAGAGGAGAAAGGGCATGCCCCGTACCCTGTCCATCCCTCGCTCGATGCCGTGTCGGGCCGTGCGGTTTATAAGACGGTGCGGGAAATACCCGCTCCGCTTGATGCCGTGACCGTCTACCTCTCCTCGCGGAACCAGGGCGCGTTGGGCGAGGAGGTGTTGGCGAGCGGCGCCCGGCGCGTGATCTTTAACCCGGGGGCGGAAAACCCGACTTTGGCGGCGCGGCTCCGGGAAGACGGCGTCGATGTGGTCGAAGCCTGCACGCTGGTGTTGCTCAGGACGGGGCATTTTTAAAGGGGGCGTTCCAATGGGTGGAAACGTAAGAGTGTTTTCGGATAGCGGGTTCGTCGAGGTGATCCGCACGGGTGTCGTACTGGTGGATTTCTGGGCGCCACGGTGCGGCCCTTGCCGCATGCAGGGGCCGATTTTGGAGCAAGTCGCCGCCGAAGTCGGAGACAAGGCCGTGATCGTGAAGGTGAACATCGACGAAAATCCCAAGGCTGCCGACGCTTTCTTTTTCAAGAGCATCCCGACGCTGATCTTGCTCAAGGATGGCGAGGTTGTGCAACAGTTCACCGGGCTACAGCGCAAGGAGACACTTGTATCGGCGATCAGTCAGGTGGCGGGCGTCCAAGTCAGCGGGAATAGACAATGATGTTGAACACTCTTTCCATCACCGTGCTGTCGGACAACCGTGCCGCCTACGGGCTGGAAGCGGAGCACGGGCTGTCGCTGTGGATCGAAGCCGACGGGCAGAGCATTCTGTTCGACACCGGACGAGGAGATGCCCTGCCGCGTAACGCGGAGGCGCTGGGCATCGATACGGGCCGGACGGACGCGTTGGCGCTGAGTCACGGCCATTATGATCACACAGGAAACGTGCCTTGGGCGCTCGAACAGGCCCTGGGTGCTACATTGTACCTGCACCCGTCCGCCCTGCGGTCGCGCTACAGCATCCACGAGACGCCCAAGCAGATCGGCATGCCGCGTTCATCTGTGGAGGCCGTGCAGAAGCTTCCCGAAGAGCGTCGACGTTGGGTTTCCTCGCCGACCGCGCTGAGCGCCCACATCTGGCTCACCGGCGGCGTGCCGCGTGAGACTACGTACGAGGACACGGGCGGACCCTTCTTTCTGGATGAGGCGGGAATGCACACGGACGGGATTCCTGACGATCTTTCACTTTGGATCGAGACGTCGGCTGGGCTGGTGGTCTGCCTGGGCTGTTGCCATGCCGGCGTGATCAACACGCTGAGGCGCATTTGCCATGTGTCCCGTGATAATCGGATTATCGCTCTGCTCGGCGGGATGCATCTGCTGCATGCGAGTGAAGAGCGATTGGAGCGGACAGCCGAGGCGCTCAAGGCGTATACTATTCCCCATGTGTTTCCCTGCCACTGCACGGGAGACGCGGCCTGCGCCTATCTGGCAGGGCAGCTGGGTTCATCGGTGCTGCCGGGGTATGCGGGAATGAAAGTCCGTTTTTAGGATTGAAAGGAAAGTATGAGAATAACAGCGGGTGAGTATCACCGGCAGCGGCGGGGCAACTGCGCCCAGTCGGTTGCCTTCGCATGGGGGTCAAAATTCGTCGGCGGCCGGGGGGTCGAAGAAGTTTTCGCAGGGTGTGGCGCGGGGCGGGCACCCGGCGGCCTGTGCGGCGCGATCCACGCCAGCTGCACGCTGGCGGGCACGGCGTCCGAGGCGTCGATCAAACAGGCGTTCGCGGAGAAGACCGGCGGACATCTGACGTGCAAGGCGATTCGCGCGGCGAAAGTCATGCCGTGCAGCGAGTGCGTTGAAGTGGCTGCGGAGTTGCTGGAACAACATTCCAGAAAGGGTTGAGATGCATAACGAAGACGATCAGAAGAAGACGTGTGAGCCGAGTCAGTGCGGAAATTGCGGAGACGCCTCCTGCGCCTCGTCCGGACACACGAACCCGCCGCCTGCGGCGGCCGATGACAAAGACCGCAAACTGAAAGACCGGCTGAGCCGCATCCGCCGCAAGATCATCGTGATGTCCGGCAAGGGCGGCGTGGGCAAAAGCACGGTGGCCGTGAACCTTGCGATGAGTGCGATGCTTTCAGACCAGCGCGTGGGGTTGCTGGACGTGGACCTTCATGGGCCCAGCGTGCCGACCATGCTGGGGCTTGTCGGACACAGGCTCGAAGGCGGCGAGGACGGCATGTTGCCCATCGAGATTGGCGGACTGAAGGTGCTGTCAGTCGGCTTCCTGTTGAACCACCCGGACGATCCGGTGATCTGGCGCGGGCCGATGAAGATGAGCGTGATCCGTCAGTTCCTTGAAGACGTCGACTGGGGCGATCTGGACCTGCTGGTCATTGACGTGCCGCCGGGAACCGGTGACGAGCCGCTCTCGGTGTGCCAACTCATCCCCGAGCTGGACGGCGCGGTGATCGTGACGACGCCGCAGAAGGTGGCGGCGGCGGACGTGCG
>CAZTDL010000629.1:0-2992 GCA_964612775.1 uncultured Lentisphaeraceae bacterium | reverse complement strand
GTCCGTGCGTAAGACGGGGCGCTGCGTGGTTGCCAGTCATTGCGTGGACATCGGCAGTTTTACCGCCGAAATCGCGTCGCGCATCATGGCGGAGGCGTTCGATTCGCTCGATGCTCCTGTGCTGCGTGTCGGGGCCAAGGACGGCATCGCGCCGCAGGCTTATTCGTTGGAGGATGCCTTTTTGCCGCATGACCGCGACATCGTGGCTGCCGTGAAGAAGCTTCTCTAATCACAGGAAAACAAATACGGACCTGTTTTAGAGGTGGAGGGGTGACGGATTCCGTCACCCCTTTTTTTGTGCCAGCCGAGGCGGCGACGTGCCGCATTCATACACGCGTCATTTCGCGATGTTCAGCGGATACTTTTGATCACACCGTAACTGCGGCGGGAAATGATCTGGGTGTTGCCAAAACATTCGCGTTGTAAATCCTCAAGCGAACGGACGGCTTTTGCCACCGTCAGACAGGCACCGCCGCGGCGTAAGGTGGTGTGAGCGGTCCGCAAAAACAGTTCGGCGATACGGAAATCGGAGTAATAGGGAGGATTGCCTGCGAACAGATCGAATCCTCTTTTGGAGGTGCCCTCATCCGAGAGGAGCAACTCTGCGTCCGTGATGCCCAACGCTATCAGGTTGCGCTGAGTGGCGGCTAAGGCGCGCGCATGCGAATCGATGAATGTCACGCGGGTGTCGGGCTGACTTTTCGCAAGCAGAAGGCCGACTAGACCACATCCGCACCCCATGTCCAACACGCGCTGGGCGGGTTTGAGTTCGCGGACAGCGATCTCGGCCAAAGCCAGCCCGCCGGCATCGGGGCGTCGGTGGCTGAAGACGCCCGGCAGCGAGATGAGCGTATAGGGTTTGCCTCCGGGCACTGAAGCTGAAAAGGCGGCGCTGAAATCACGCCGACGGGCCAGCGGCCCTTGTTTGCGTGCGGTCACGCAAAAACGGCCGTTTTTGTCGAACAGAATGGAGATGCCGCCGAAGATCGCTTTGATCTGTTTGAAAATCGGGATGCTTTCTGCCTCGCAGGCGATTATGCAGGTGCCGCCCTCGGCGAGATTTTCGTGAATGTCTTCCAGTTGGTCGATGATGAGCTCGCCTGTCATGGTGCCGGGTGTGGCCATGAATAAGGCGGCATCATATGGGCCTGCGGGAATCGCCGTTGTGCGGTAGACGGCGCATTGGGATCGGGGGCGTCGGTCTGAGGGTGCGGATCATCGGAAACCGAGACGAAAGGATCGTGCGAAAAATGACAGGAGAACCGATTGGCCGTTAAGTTTCGGAGAATCGCGCGGGCATGATGAATGTCGAACGCGTGACAGGTCATCGAGCACTCGGGGAAACGCGCGGCGGCCGCCATGGTGATGGCCCCCGTTCGGTTGCCTGCAACGAGCAGCGAGGTCGGCGCTGAGGTGAGGCGCGGCAAGTTCTCAAGTAAGAGCGTTTCTGTAAAATGAAGGCCTGAGTGAGAAATAATTGAGAGTGTGCCGCCGAGAAATGACTCGGTTTTCACTCGGGAAGCGGGCAAGTCTGTGATGCGGATCGTATGCATGGCGGTGTTGTCCTAGGGGTGTCGGGATAAGCGTTGAGAACGGAAAGACGATGGCGCGCGGTCGGCCGGGATAAAACGGGTAAGAGGTTAGAAAAAAGCGCCGAGGTCTAGGACAGGAAGGTCCTTCGCACCCAGACGGCGTGCGGCGATACAGAGATCGTTATCGTTGCTGGCGATGATCACGGGCGTTTCGGGCGAAGACGTTTTAAAGAAGCGGATATTGTCGAGAATGACACCGTCGGCACGATGTTCGCCTTGCCCTCCCGAATAGGTCACCCGTACGTTTGGCGCGGCTTGCGCGTCGCTGCGCGTGGGTCCGTCGAATATGATCCAGACGCGGAGGGACGGGTTCGGCGCGGCGATGCGCACGATGTCGTCGGTCACGCGTTTTCTCTTTTCGGCCTCGGTCAAGGCGGTGCCGCGAGGGGGACTATAACGGGTCGGGAGTCCGAACAGGACATTATGACCATCGACCAGAAGAATGGCCGGTAGTTTTCCGGACAGCGCATGGCCAAGCAGGGACGACGTGTTTTGTCGTTCTTCCGTCCGCATATCGGGAGGTGCGCTGACGGCTTGGACGGCCGACAGGCGTTTTTGAAAGGCCTGTCGAATGCGTGATAGGGCGGTGTTGTCGAGAAGGTGCAGGGATGAAAAGAGTTCCGGTATTTCACGCAGATGAGGCAGGTCGTTATCGCTGGCCGCATGAATGCGTGTCAGGAGTGCGTTTTCCAGCGGCGTGGCCGCTGCATCGGGTTCGAGCAGATTTGAGAGCGCAAGGATTTCCGATGCTAAGATCGGCTCGACAGCTTTGAGTTCCGGCGTCAGGCATAAGGCGTTACGGAGTGCGGATTGCACTCTTTTGTGAGCCTTTTCAAGATGTTCAAGCCGTTCCGCGAGCGTCGTGCGGTTGCGGCTGTGTCGGTCAACGGCTTCCTGTTTTTTCAGCGCGGCCTCAGCCTGCGCAAGGAGATCGTCATGCGAGGCGGAACACGTGGCTTTCGCCTCAACCGCGCGGGCGTTGGCGAGCCAGCCGTAGAACTCTTGCGCGAGTGCCAGATCCACGGCGGCCTTAAGTCGGTCTTCACGGTGTGAAATCTCCCGCGAAAGTTCTGCCGCAACGTCTTGCGATTCGCGCGTTTTCTGCCGTAACGCGTTTTCCGTCTCGGCGGCTTTTTTCTGGGCGTCTAGCAGATCAGACACGCATTTTTTGAGGCGGGTGGTCACGTTCGACAAACGATCATCTACGCCTTTGAGCCGATGGTTCTCCGTTTGGAGGTCTCGGATTCGGCCTTCCAGTTTTTCTTTCTGGGCTTGCCACAACTCGCGCGTGACAGGCATATTTTCGACAGGCATACTGCCGAGTAGGCCAATCATATCGGCGAATAACTCGCGCAGGCGTGAGAGCGCCTCGGACGAGTCAGTCTGCAGAAAGGGCTCTG
>CAZTDL010000628.1:0-3000 GCA_964612775.1 uncultured Lentisphaeraceae bacterium | reverse complement strand
CGGGCAGCATCCCCGTGACCGGCTCGCGGCCTATGCGCAAGCCTCGCGGCGTGTCATCAACGGCGGGGTTTGAATCGGTTTGGGCCGCTTATTTAAAAGAGGAAACACGCTTGTTGCTGCCTGCGTTTTAGTGTAAGGTTTATTCCTACTGACCTTATAAGATAAAACGAATAGGCGTGTATAGGATGAAAACAACAATTTATGTTGTGTCCATAGCCATCTGCTTATGTTTCGGAAGTCGTGCGGCCGAAACGGTTGCATACTGGCAGTTCGATGACGGCGCGGCTCCGGATGCGTCGGCCTCCTTGATTACGGAGACGAACGCGCCGACGCTGAACGGTACGGCCGGTGTTAGCGGTTCGGTGATTTACCCGGCATTCGATAATGATCGGCCGGCGCCCCGCATCTATGCCAATCTTACGGGGCCGTTACTCAACACGACCAATAGCGCTTCGCTGCTTTTCGTTAATTCGGGGCTACCCGGCAACACCAACTCCGCCTCGGGGGGGGGGTGGTCACCGTTCCCGACAATGCGTTGTTGCACGCCTCAAATATTACGGTTGAAGTTTTTCTTAAGGTCAATCGTCGCGTCAACTGGCCGCTGGTAATCGGCAAAGCGCGGGCGGATGGCGGCGGCACAAGCTGGAATATCGACTTCGATAATTCGGGCAAACCGCGTATCCGTATCGACTCGTCACCGCTGGGCGGGCCGACGACGAACGGGACGCCGGGGTGGAACCAGTCATGGACCTCATCGGTAGGCGTCGAGGACGGCCAGTGGCATCATTTGGCATTCACTTATGCCCATACCAATAAAGCGCTCAAACTCTACGTGGATTATACGCTGGCCGTATCCGGGACTTCCTATAGCAACCTTGTCTACGACGCGCGCGAGTTGCGCATCGGACAAGGCGCGGGCGGCCGAGCTTTTGACGGTTGGATCGACGAAGTCAGGATTACGGATGACGTGTTGCTTCCCGATCAGTTTATGACGGTGACGGAGACTACATCTACGCGCGGTTATTGGATGTTTGAGGATGACTCTGACGGTGCTGTCTCCGGTACGCTCACAAACGCTTTCTATGCGCCGCTTTTGTACGGAACGGCCGGGACGGTGTATGGAGCGACGGGGAAGCCCACGTTTTCGAGCGACGTTCCGCATCACGGTCTCTCGCGCCTCTTGGACGGGCTCGGCGGGCCGATCATCCACTACAACAAGGGGTCGCTCCTGTTCGTGAATGCGGGGTTGCCTGGCAATGTGAATTCGCAATCGGGCGGCGTGGTGACGGTCTCGGGGGCACGCGCTTGTTCGCAAATGACGAACTTCACCGCTGAAGCGTTTGTGAAAGTGAACCGCCACGTTGCTTTTCCGCAAATCATCGGAAAAACGCGCTCAGGCGGGCTTGCCTGGTCGCTGGCGCTCAATTCGTCCGGTAATCTTCGCGCCCGGTTCGATACGCAGATTCCGCCGGGAACAGACGGCAATAATCAGAGCTTCGAGACTTCCGCTAAGATCGAGGACGGCGCATGGCACCATGTGGCTTTAACTTACGATTATCCCACCCGAACGGTGAGGATATATAAAGACTATGTAAAAGTACTGGAAAGTGTTACGGCCAATCCTCTCTGGGTCGATGCGGGGAATAGCCAGATCGGTGCCGGCGATATGGCCTTCGATGGTTGGATCGATGAGGTGCGCCTAACCGATCGCGTGCTTGAACCGACGGCTTTTCTCTATAGTTTACCGTTGCCGGGGATGTTGTTTTATCTCCAATGACGGGGGTGATTTTTTTTCAGCCCCGCCCGGTATATTAAGCCGATTATCCTTCCGGTTTTATCATGGTGTCTTTTCGGTTGTGAGCTTGAATACCTTCGCGCAATGGCCGTCGACGCCGATTTCAAGCGGGCTTTTCATTTCGCCGTGATCTTCTTTAGCCCAGATGTCGCGTGCTTTGAAGGCGTTTCCGAGACCCAGAAACGCAAGGTCCACTTTAGGGCATACGCCGGACCGGGTGCCTAAATTAAACACGGCCAACGCATAGTCGCCGTCTGACAAGGGTTTGAGCTGGACGTCCCACGCGTCGGTTCTGAGGATGCTGACGGCGGGGAGCCCGAGCCGGTCCTGATTGATCGCGATGATCTCCTCGTTGCAGAGCAGACGGAGTAGGAAGTCATCAAGCTTGGCGGGGTCGCAGTCGATCAGGATCGGCGAAGGCCGCATCATCCAGCAGGAGACGCAGGCGATGCGCTCGTTCGCCGAGAGGCTTTTGTCTTTGTCCGGCATGAGAGCGGTCATGTCGAGGTCGAACCAGTGTCCGGGGCCGATGGCGGCGTTCCACGGCTTCTGATTTTCGAACCGCTCGCGGACCGAGGCCCACGACGGGGTGGTGTCGCCGTTGCTGCGCCAAACATTTGACCCGGTCGGCATCCTTGAGGGCGACGCCGGTCGTCACGCTGAACACGATGTCGCGGGACGACGCCCGGAGCGCTTGGCTCATGCGCTCCGTGAGGACCATGTCGGTCGCGCTCCAGTCGTATTTGAAATAGTCGAAGCCCCAATCGGCCCACTGGGCCGCGTCTTCGGATTCGTGTTTGTCGAGTCCGATATACTTGCCGGGCCAGCGCAGGTGGAAAGCGAAGGTCGTATCCAGTTGGCCGGAGGTCGTCCCGCATCCTTCGCAGCCCCAGGGAATCACGTAGGGGCCGGAATAGATGCCCGCTTTCAGACCGAGCGCGTGAATGAACGCGCAGAGCGCTTTCATGTCGGGGAATTCGGATTTCGGGATAATGGAGTTGAAAGGCCCTCCCCGCTTGGAGGACTGCCAGCCCGAGTCCATATTCACATACATGTAGCCGCGCGCGGCGAGTCCGGAGTCGACGACGCCTTGGGCAACGGCACGGATTTTGGCGTCGGTGATACCGTTGCGGAAACAGTTCCAACTGCTCCAGCCCATCGGCGGGGTCAGCGCCAGAGCTTTCTCGCCGATGACGGTGCGGACG
>CAZTDL010000627.1:0-3011 GCA_964612775.1 uncultured Lentisphaeraceae bacterium | reverse complement strand
GGATGCGCCCGAGGGATTGACAACACGCAACAAAACACGCTACCTTTCTCCCGCTTCATTAACTCAGGCCACTCATATTATGACGGTTCTTATTTTACGACTCTCATCGATCCGCGACACGGCCGCCTCATCAACACACCGTCTGCTGGCAGACCTTGTCCGGTCCGCCGATCCGAGCGCCAACGTCGATTTTGCCTTTTTGCCGCCCAAACGCTCATCCGTTATGACCGGCCTTTTTTCAGGAAGGCGTCTGGCCGACTTTGACCTGATACTCGTTACCAACTCCTTCGTCCAAGAGACCCTTAACCTACCGTGGATGCTCCATGCCAACGGGATTGCGCCGTGGGCCTCTGACCGCCCGGAAACGTTTCCTCCGATCATCATGGGCGGGTCAAACGCACTCGCCTCGCAATGTCTTGTCCGCCCCGACGGAACGGCCGTTGCCGACGCGCTATTCTTTGGCGAAGCGGAAGGCCGTCTCCCCCTCTTTGTCACACGATGGCAGAGCGCAGGCGGAAACAAGCGGCAGCGCCTTATAAACGCCGCGCACGAAATCGACGGTTTCTGGATAACAGGCGCCCTTCCGGACACATCGACACGTCAGGCAATCGCACGCACGCCACCGCCGCCAGCCGCCCTCTTACCGTTACTCGACACAGAAGCCTCAGGTTCGATCCGATTGACTGTCGCGCACGGATGCGCCGCATTTTGCTCCTTCTGTTTCGAGGGATACGAGCGCAAGCCTTATCGCGAGCACACCGTCGCCGACATGCTCGTTCACGCCAAATCTTTAAAGCGGTCGTGCGGGGCACGCGTTGCGGAACTGGACGCCTTCAACCTCAACAATTACACGGGGCTCAGCGAACTCGTCGAGCAAGTCGCCAAATTGTTTGACAAAATCTCGTTCAAGAGCCAACGTGCTGATGGCGTCGCGGCCTGTCCTGAAATCATTGACCTCGAACGGGCGACAGGCAAAAGCACGTTCACCCTCGGCATTGAAGGCATCAGTCCCCGCACACGCGCCTTTCTCTCGAAATCGCTTTCCGACGAAGAAATCACGACTGCGATCCGCTCCCTGCTTGATCGCCGCGTACGTGAGCTCAAACTCTTTTTCATTCTGACCGCTTATGAAACGGCCGACGATTTGGCCGCGTTCAGCGACTTTTGCATACGGCTCAAGAACTGGCTCGATCAGCCGAACGCCTGCACGCGCGTGGTGTTGAGTTTCGGCCGTCTCGTGCGCATGCCCAACACGCCTTTAGCCTTTGACCGCCTATTTCTTCATGAGGATGAATGGCGGTTCGCCGTGGACGGCGTTGCGGCGGTCTGCCGCCGCACCCGTCTCGAATGCCGCTTCGCTTTCGACTGGCCTGATTATCTTGGCACACAGTTACTTGCCGCGTGTGGTCACGAAGCCGCCGAAGCGGTGGTCAAACTCGCCTGCGAGGGACTCAGTTACCATGGGCCTTGGCGCGCGGAAGAAGCGAATCGTCTGCGCGAAACCATTGCGCTCGACGACTCAGGCGTCAACGCTCACCCCCGCTTTCCCTATGTCTGTCATGCGGTCTCCACCGCGTTCTTAAAAAAAAGATGGGGAGAAGCTCAGCAAGCGCTCGATGGCGGCTATTGCCTTGGCACCCACTGCCTCGGATGCGGAGCCTGCGGCCGCACGGCTGAGCGCCAAGTTCTGACCGAACGCGTTCGCACACCCCAGATCACCGAGAACGCCATCGCAACGATCACACGCATTGAGGCGGAGAAACGCAGGCTGCAACCGCTGTATCTCAGGGCGACCCTTCCCGCAGAGTTTTCAGAACATTCCGCCTCCTGGGTCTCGGCCCGTCTGCTACAGCTTTTTTTGACGCAATACCCGGAACAGACTGAAAATCTGCTGACTGTGGAAGAAGCCCTTTTCGCAAAGGGTGAAAACGAAAAACGTCTCGTCATTCCTGCCGGGCATACGGTCCTGATGCTGAAAGCATGGAACCGTGACGCGTGCAGGTCTATCGCGTGTCCAGACTTAGACCTCAGCCCCTTTTCATCGGCGACCTTTACGCCTGGGATTTTCGCAAAGACTGCATGGGATATTCATACGCAACTTCCCGCACGCGATGCCGCGCAACAGGCAAGCGCTTGGCTCCAAGAACTGCGGCTTACGCACACATTGCGCCGAGCGGACGATGGCTGGAAAATCGATCTTGCGCCAGCCTCGGCCAAGAAACGCATTATTTTCACCTTGGAAGTGCATCCGTCCGATACGGGAACAGTCCTCAATCTCAGCTTCCCGCCCAAAGCGCAGATCCGCGATCTTTTGTCGCGGCTATCCGGCGCTTCAGCGAAAAATCACCTGCGGTGCAAAGAAATCCTTTTGCCGAGTTAGACGCCGATGCGGAACGCACGATCCGCCTTCCGGTGTCGAGTCCCGCTCTCGGAGCCGTCTCGCATATGACTACGTCTGAGGGAACATGGCCTCGTAATGAGGCATGGGGTCAAAAATCCCTCCGCTCTTAGCGTAATAATCCGCATCGAAGTTAAACACGCCGCGTTCCGTCTTCGACCATGGCGCATTCGGATACGGATGGTAACTACGCATCGTCTCCCAATTCTTGTAGTTCTGATGGCCATTCGTTTCAACCAAACCGAGGCCTTCCAGTCCAGGAAAGGAACTCAACCGCGCCGCCACGTTCTTGTTCCACTCCACAAGGATCGGATTAACCGTCAGGTCAGCGCAGAAACAGGGCACATTCCTTTCGTGCGCCGCCTGCGCTATTTTCCTGGTCATGCTCAAAGTCTTGGCGATGGCTTTTAGCGCCATGGCCCGATAGCCCATTTCCATACGGCGAATCGCATCCTTGTCCGTATGCGCGCTTTCGTCCGCCGCCAGACGCGCGGGAATATCGTGCACGTCAATCTCGCGCAGTTCGTCGAACGGTTCTTCGATGATGGCAACCTGGTCGAACGCGCCGATTTTTTTGATATGGTCGATCAGGCGCAACAACGTTTCCTTTTTC
>CAZTDL010000626.1:0-3013 GCA_964612775.1 uncultured Lentisphaeraceae bacterium | reverse complement strand
CCGGCGTCCTGACGCTTGACGGCACGGCCACCGTCCGCCCCGACAGCTTCGCCTGCCGCACGCGGCCGCAGGTCGGCGAGCGCGTGCTTTCTTTCGCGGACGGCACGGGCGACTCCACGGCCAACGACTCCGTCTTCGCGCGCGAGGAGGATCTCGCGGTGCGTTTCGACGCTCCCGAAACCCGCGTCGCCACGCTCGGCGGCGGAAAATACGGCGTGAAGCTTTCCTGCCGCATCGAGGAAGCCGCCGAGGCTTCTTTCTCCATCGAGGCGGACCCCCACTATTACGCGAGCCGCTGGGCGCCGGGCTACCATCCCATCGACCGCAAACGCTGCCCGAAGGCGCCGACCGGCTGGATGAGCTGGAACACCTACTGCGACAAGGCCGGCTCGCAGGACAACCTGGACGAGGCGCGCGTCGGGCAGAAATTCCTGCAGCCTTTCGGCATGGAAATCTGGTCGATCGAATCCTGGCAGGGCAACTCCCGCTGGCTGCCGGTCTCAAACTTTCACAACCTGGACCTCTCCACCGACGAGCCCTTGTTCCCTGAAGGCATGAAGAAACTCGCGCAGGAGATCCGCGATCTCGGATTCCGCCCCGGAATCTGGATGCCGCTCTACGGAACGGGCAACGAGAAATTTTACGCCGAGCACAAGTCCTGGTTCCTGCACCGCAAGGACGGCACGCCGATTCCCTGCTGGAACGGCAAGTACATGCTCGACCTCACGGTTCCCGAAGCGCTTGAGCACATCCGGAAAATTACGCGCATCGCCTCGCGCGACTGGGGCTACGAGTTTTTCAAGTTCGACGGCATGGCCAACACGCCCCGCCTCTTTGAGAAGCCGGAAATCCGCGCCTGCTTCCACAACCCCGACGATCCCAACTGGTTCGACAACAGCGTGAAGGCGCTGCGCGAGGGGATCGGAGATGACCGTCTTTTGCTGGGTTGCATGGGTGACTTCACGGGCTCGGAAGCGCAGTATCTCGACGCCTCCCGCCTCGGTTCGGACGTCGTGGGGCTCTACCATGGGGTCGCCCCGCGCGTGGTCAAGGGCCTTCCCGGAACCATCGTGCAGTATCCCGTACGGTGGGAAAACGTGAAACATCAGGCGCAGTGCACGTTCAGTCAGATTTTCGTGAACAACATCATGTTCTACACGGATCCGGACACGCTGCTCGTCAGCCCCGTTTTGGAAAAGCACGAGGCGGACGTGATGGCGACCCTCATCGGGCTTCCTGGCCAACTGATGTTCGCCGGAGACAAACTCGCCGAACTGCCCATGGAACGGATGAAGATCATCCAGCAGGTGTTGCCCGTGGCGGACATCCACCCCGTGAATTTGTACCCCTATTACACGGAAATGCCGATCTGGAACTTGACCGTCACGCGGCCGTACGGCGTGTGGAACGTGGTCGCGCTCTTCAACTTCAGCGACTCCGAGCGCGAAACCGGCTTCGACATGCACGAAATCGGTCTCCCCGACGACGCCCCGTATACCGCCTTCGAGTTCTGGACGCAGAAGCGGATGGGCGAGCAAAAAGGCCGCGTGAGCCTGACGGTTCCGGCGAGGACCGTGCGTCTGCTTTCCATGTGGCCGGCTGAGAAACGTCCGCAGTTCGCGGGCGATGACCGCCACCTCACGCAGGGCGCGGTTGAACTGGGCGCATTGGCGTGGGACGAGACGGCGAAGACGCTTTCCGCCACCGTCAAGGCGGTCGGGACGTTTCCGCTCACGCTCTCCTTCCGCATTCCGCAAGGTTTCGAGCTGAAATCCTGCAAGGCAGCGGAAGGCGTGCAGGTGGCAACGGCGAAAAAAGACGGGGAACTCCTTGCCGTCACCCTGACCTCGCCGACCACGCAAGACGTTCCCGTCGTACTGACATTTTAACACGCGTTCTCTCACCCGCCGTCCAGGCAAGACTTCAGCCACCTGCGCGTCAGAGGGAGCTGTCTTTAGTCGGACAGTTTATTCCACAATCGGCCGGACGATTTCGCCGCACGCCTGTGCCTGAATGTTTTCGTAGGTGCCGTAGAAATCGGAATTGCAGTCAAGCCACAGCGTGATCCGGCGGAGGTCATCGGGTGACAGCTTCACGTCGTGGTGGCCTTTGCTCAATAAGGCGTAGAGCTTCGAGGCCCGCGCCCCGAATTTTCCGGGGAAGGTCTTCGATTCCGTGAACGCGCCGCCGCCATCGTAGAAAAAGGCAAAGGGCTTGAGCGCCCGGCAGGAAGGCAGCCACGGTTGGCCGTCCCTCACGCCCGAAAGCGTGGGCGCCTCTTTCGGATGTTTCGCGTGGCAAGCCGCGCAGTTCTTATCCGAGGTCATCGGGGTCACGTCTCGACAATCGAATTCATGCGGGACTGGCATCTGAATGCCTTTCAGACCTGTCCCTTTGAAGCCCCTCTGATTCAAAACCACACACCGTTCGCCCCTTTTTAACATAAGCCACTTACGTATTTTATCGAACTGAGAAAGGCACAGGACCATGTTTTCTCGTTCCACCCCCGAAACCTCCTTGCTGAGACCACCAAAACAGATTCGTACAATAATCAATTGTTATTACATACGAAAACTCATCCGTTCGTATTGACAAAGGTCTCACAATCAACACCCTCGTCCTCTCTGATTTATTATAAGGAAGATACAACACAGAACAATTAGTTGGGCTCAAATCGAGAGTCACTAGTATCTCATCAAGACATTTCAAACTCAATTCATCACACACATATTCGGGCTCAACGGCACAACTCATTTCTTTATGCTTGCACCCGTATAAACATAAAAGAAATATAACGACAGTTAAACTTGTTGCAGATTTTCTCATATAAACCTAATTTACTGGAGGAAGAGACGGAACAGGGGTTGTGTGTCTAGATTCTAGTTTTCAGCCTCTCCCAGCTTTTCAAGAACACGCTGATACAGCAACCCGAGTTCACGGTCCTTTTTCAGACGTTTCCCGATTGCGGCACAGGCGTACGAAACCGCCTTGTCCTTCATTCCGGCATGCTCAC
>CAZTDL010000625.1:0-3017 GCA_964612775.1 uncultured Lentisphaeraceae bacterium | reverse complement strand
GTGACGTTCGACTGGGGCTATTTCCCCCATACCGTGCCGACCTTCCCCGCCTCCCTGATCGCGCAGATCGCCGACGACGCCGACATTCCCGGCATTCTCGGCGACTGCCACGCGTCGGGCACCACGATCATCGCCGAGGGCACGCTTAAGCTCGGAACTGCGGCTGCTCTGATGCCGAACGCGCCGGTCGAATTAGCCGGAGGTACGCTTGATTTAGGTGGATACACCGTTACGAATGTGTTTGTCGGAACGGGGCAGATCGTCAACGGGACCGTCGAAACCGTCTTCTCTCCTGCTGGCACGGGGGTGCTTGGAACCAACACGCTGAGTTTCGCAAATGCCACCGTCAAAGGTGTCTATGTGGCCGATGTAACTTCAGACGGCGGAAGCGATCTGTTGCGGATTCAGGGAGATATCAATCTTTCGGATATCGCGCTTCAAGTTGTGGACGACTCTGCGCTCGATATTCGCCGTACGTACACGATCCTGTCGTGCACGGGTGAAAGAACCGGTAAGTTCAAATCCACAAACATATTCGACAGCCATTGGCATGTGGTCTATCGATCCGATGGCAGTGCGAGATTGATCTACGTAAGCGGTACCGTTATATTGTTGCGATAGACTTTGGCTGTGCCCTGTTGCGCTGCGCACAACACAATATCGCGAGACGCTTGCGGTTTGCCGAACCGGTCGCATCACTTTGTTGTGGCGGCTCGCCGTGACATGTCGCAAAATCCGGCCGGCGTGTCAAACGGATTTGTCCCGCGAATTCAACGATTCGATCAAATGTGGGTTTTGATGGCTTCCCGCCCGTTTATATGAGGCGATGCGAATCCCCGCAAACATTCGTCGGTGTCCGCATCCGGACATCCTTGACAGATGGAGATCCTGTCGGCATGCGCGTCGTTCGCACCTGTTAGCGCTTGCCTACGTTTTGAGTAATGGGCGATAGAGGTCAAGACTTTGACGAGAAAAACAACAAAAGGTAACATCGAGGTCATATGGGCATGATTGCAAAACATCACGGGTCGTGTTGACTGCGATCATTGCCGCCTGTTCGGCTGGATACCTATAGACGCCTGTACTGATGCAGGGAAAGGCGATGGTGCGGATGTCGTTTTTTTCGGCGAGCTGAATGGCCTTGCGATAACAGTTTGCCAACAGAAAAGCTTCGCCATGCGTACCGCCATGCCAGACGGGGCCGACGGTGTGGATAACGTGTTTCGCAGGAAGCCGATAACCTTTTGTGATTTTTGCCTCGCCGGTCTTGCATCCGTGGAGCAATCGGCACTCAACAAGAAGTTCAGGTCCGGCGGCACGATGAATCTCGCCGTCGACTCCGCCGCCGCCCAGAAGTGATTGATTGGCCGCATTGACGATCGCGTCTACGCGGAGTGTGGTAATGTCGGCCAACATGGCGGACATGTTGCTCATTCGGAAACCTCGTTTTTTGATTTGGATGTATGGTGGCGTATGCGTTAGTTTGAACACCTGTTCATGCGCATTTTACAGGTTGTGCATGTCGGGTCAAGCAGGACCTCTCGCAAGAGGTGAAGGCGGTTTTCAGGACACATTGATTTATCCGTCAAATAAGGACTTCTGTCTTGCTTCAGGTGAAATCTCTGAGCGTGTAGCAAGGTCGAAGAAACGCGTCTGCGTCAATCAAAAGGGTATGATGTGCGGATTGCTCATATTTCACTTGCTTCACAGGCGTGGTTTGATCCAAAATATTCAACTTTTCCGTGTGAATTCGTGCAAGCGCAATCAAAGGGTGGTTATGTCGAATACTAGCAGTCTTGATGTCATTTCGTCGCTGTGCAAGCGTCGCGGCTTTATTTTCCATAGTTCCGAGATTTACGGCGGTATCAACGGCTTTTGGGATTACGGTCCTTTGGGTTGTGAGATGAAGCGCAACATTAAGGATGCTTGGTGGAAAACGACGGTGCGTAATCGAGAGGATGTTGCAGGACTCGATGCTACGATTATTATGCATCCTGCGATCTGGAAGGCGTCCGGCCACCTTGACACGTTTTCTGATCCCATGTGTACCTGTAAGTCCTGCAAGAAGCTGATGCGTGCTGATCAGGTTTGGGATATGCTGGCAGACAGCGAAACAGGTAAAAGTCTTCAGGCGCTGATTGACGAAGGTGTCGATGCAGGGAGGATTGCAGGGTGGTGCAAGGGCAAGGCCAAAGGTCAGGCCCCCAATTTGGCGGCGGTGGCTGATCCCGTGGCGCTGACTTCTGCTTTCGAAAAAATCAAGGCGGATGCCGCCTCGTTCACCGTTATGCAAACTCTCTATACGCTTCTCGCGAATGCGAATAAGGGCGAGGGCGAAACGGAGGTGACGCCATGCCCCTATTGCGGCGGAGAGTTGACCGAACCGCGCCCCTTTAATCTCATGTTTAAGACGGTGGTCGGGCCGATCGATGATCCCGCCAACGTTGCTTACTTGCGGCCTGAGACCGCGCAGGCCATCTTCGCGCAGTTTCAGAATGTGCTGTCGACGAGTCGTCAGCAGGTGCCGTTCGGTATCGCGCAGATGGGAAAGTCTTTTCGTAATGAGGTGACGCCCCGCAACTATACCTTCCGGTCGCGCGAGTTTGAGCAGATGGAACTGGAATTCTTTATCCGACCCGATGAGGCGGTTGAGTTGATCTGCGGCAAGGTTACGACCATGGCGGATAATCCGGATCTCGCTGTCCCGCAGACGTCATGGGGGTGGGAGGTTTGGCACAAGTATTGGGTCGAACAGCGCAAGCAGTGGATTGTGTCCTGTGGTTTGCCGGACGATTCGTTTGTCGAGTATTGGCAGAAGCCTGAGGAATTGGCGCACTACGCGCGCGCTTGCGTGGATATCGAATACAGTTTCCCCTTCGGTGTGCAGGAGCTTGAAGGTATCGCCGCACGTTCGGATTTCGATTTGACTCAACACCAGAAACACAGTGGCAAGAGTATGGAGGTGTTTGATGAGCCGCTCAAGCTTGCGGTTGCCAAGATGGACGACGCGGCCAAGG
>CAZTDL010000624.1:0-3021 GCA_964612775.1 uncultured Lentisphaeraceae bacterium | reverse complement strand
TTCACGTGACCGGTTGCCGTTGCCTCGGGCTCTGCCGCGACGGCGCGTTTGGCGGCGCGCCGTATGTCAAAATCGACGGCGAAGTCCTTGCCGCCGCCACCATCGATTCGGTTCTCGCCGCGTTGCGCGCCCGCATCGCGTAAAACCGTTACCCCCCCGCCCCTGTGATCGCCATGAAACTGAACAACGAATCTGATCGCGTCAAACGCGAAGTCCTCGCTCGGGTGGCCCGCACGCTCTATGCGGGCACGCCGGAAGCGCTCGACCGCATTCCGTTGGACATGCGGCCGAAGAACAAGCCGTTCTCCCGCTGCTGCATTTATAAAGACCGCGCCGCCCTGCGATACCGCGTCATGGCGGCGCTCGGTTTCCGCGAAGAGGATGAAACCGACGAGCTCAAGCCGCTGGCGGCCTATGCCGCCGAAGTGCCCGCGAGAACCCGTAACCCCGAACCGTTCATCTCGATTCTTTCGGAAGGTTGTTCCGCCTGCCTTGAAAGCCAAACCACGCGGTCACCAATCTCTGCCGCAACTGCCTTGCGCGCTCCTGTGTGGCGAACTGCCCCAAACAGGCCGTCCATATCAAAAACGGACACGCCGAAATCGACCGCGACGTCTGCGTGAACTGCGGCATCTGCGCCAAAGCCTGCTCCTTCCATGCCATCGTCCAAGTGCCCCTCGCCTGTGCCGAGGCCTGTCCTGTCGATGCCGTCGGGAAAACCGAGGACGGCCGCGTCGCGATTGACCACGAAAAATGCATCCGCTGCGGCCGCTGCCAAAACGCATGCCCCTTCGGCGCCATCATGGCCTGCAGCCAATTGGCCGATGTCATTCATAAGATCAAAAGCGGACGAAAAGTCATCGCCCTGCCCGCCCCCGCCCTTGCCGGCATCTTTCCTTACGGCACCGGGAAACTCAACGGGGCCCTGCTCAAATCAGGTTTCTCGGAGGTCTACGACGTGGCCGCCGGCGCGGACGAAACCGCGCGGCGCGAGGCCGAAGAACTGAGGGAACGGCTTGCGGGGGGGGATGCCTTCATGACCACATCATGCTGCCCGGCATGGATCGAGACCGTCAAACGCCATCGGCCGGAGCTTGCTAAATACGTCTCTCACACCCCCTCGCCCATGCGGCTATCTGCCGCCATGGCGCGGGCCGATCATCCGGACGCTGTTCTCGTCTTCATCGGGCCCTGTGCGGCCAAACGCACCGAAGCCGCGCTTGCGGGCGACCCCGACCACGTGCTTACCGCCGAGGAACTCGGCGCTCTGTTCATCGCGGCGGATATCGATGTGGACGCCTGCGAGCCCGTTCCCGCCAGCCGTATCGGCACCCGTGAAGGAATCCGCTTCGCGGTCAGCGGAGGCGTGGCCGATGCCGTGGCCAAGAACCTCCCTGCGGCCATACAGCTGAAGCCGTATCTGATCAACGGCCTCTCGCCTAAAATGATCAGGCTTCTGGCGACTTTCGCCAAAACAGGCAAAGCCCCCGGACAACTCGTCGAGGTTATGGCGTGCGAAGGCGGTTGCGCGTCAGGTCCATGCGGTTTTGAAGATCCAGCCCGAGCCGCCGCACGCATCGCCGCACTGTAAAATTAAAACGCGCGCGGGCTCTCTGCCTCTTGCATCGGCAAGCCGTTGCATTATAATCTAAGACAAAGGTTAAAACTATGAGTGTGGAAATAATCGGTTCCCCCCCGTTAGCGACAGATGACAGAGGCAATCTAAAAAGCCACATCGGAACCTTTTTCGTTACGGGCGGGGTTTTGGTCACGCTGCCGGGCATGCCTCATGCGCTTCAGCATTTATACTATCACGAACATCTGAACCGCCAGCGGAAAAGCACAGGGCTTACGCCCCTTTCGGCAGACGAGCTGATGACCCTTTCGCTCAGCGCCGTAGACCTCATCATGAAGGGACGCGACGTCCTGATCCGCCCAGACCCCAGCCAAATGCCGCTCGCCTTCCGAGCCGATGAGCAGCTCCAGGAGCTCGTGCCCAAACAGCACATCCGATTCCTGCTCGCGCACCATCCGAAAGTGCAGCAGGCGATCCGCGAACGCGGCGAGTATTGGCGAATCTCACCCCAGCCGCGCAACAAAGACGCCATCATCAAAGCGATCCGGGACGCAAAAGTCGCCATTGGCGGCCAACCGATTTATTACTACAATCCGGAGACCGGTTCGCGTTTTCTGACGGTTCAAACGTTCAAGGAGCTCGCCTCGCTCGACGACGTGGCTTTGCGTATGCATCTCGCGGAGATCCGTGACTATTCGGCCAAATTCAACCGTACTCATTATCGCGAGGTGTCCTTTTTTTCAGCCGACGAAACCTTCGATAACAAAGCGTTTGTCGGACAGGCCTTCGAGACGTCGCAGCCCGCCGATCTCCGCGCCGCGCACGCCGACCTTCTCGCCCGTTTTCAAAAAGCCGTCCCGACGACGATCCACAAAGACGCGCTCAATGATCCCGAATGGCGCAAACGCATGTTCGACAGTATTTCGGAGCAGCAAAGCGACGTCCAGTCAGACACCATGGTCAGCGCCCTTTCTCCTGAGTTCTTCCGGCAAATCTACTGGCATCCCGGAGGACGCATCGATAACGGCGAATTGGTCTTCGACTCCATTTTCAACGAAGCGGAGAAAAAGCGAGACGACCCCGAGTTGAGCCGACTCTGCGATGAACGCGTCAAAGGCTTCATTCGCAACTACATTCGTGAATTTGGCGGCATCCAGTATGTGAATATCGGCGGCATCCTGCCGGAAATGCGCCAGCGGCCTCCGGTCGGCGGGCATCTCGCCTATCTTGCGGAAGTCATGTATCTTGGAGCGGAAAAACCCGTCCTGCGGATCATCCGCATTCAACGCTGGGGTATCCGCGAGCGCTTGGATCAGGAAAAAGACCTGCTCTGGGCCGTTATGGAAGGCGCGGAATATACCGAATACACGCTCGACCGCCGTCTGGGCTGCTGGGAACTCGGCATGCCTTTACCGGGCCGAATCGACACCCGTCAAATCGCGGAA
>CAZTDL010000623.1:0-3024 GCA_964612775.1 uncultured Lentisphaeraceae bacterium | reverse complement strand
CCGACGGCTGGGAACTGGACCACGGTTTCAACCCGCTCGTCAACAACGACACGGACGGTGTCGCGGGCAACGGCGCGAATGACGACCCGGACAGCGACGGTCTCTCCAACTTCGCCGAAAGCCTGAACGGCACCGACCCCGGCAATCCCATGTCTGACACGGATGGCACAAATGACGGTACCGAAGCGGCGCAAGGCTCGAACCCGCTCAGCGCGGCGGATAACGGACTGCCGCCCCCGGCCGGGGATGTCCTCGAACTGCCGTTCCACATTTACGGCGACTGGGCCGCGTGGGAGATGGTCGTCACAGGGCTCGGTCCGGAGGACACCCGCGTCCTCAAATTCAGAACCTCCGCGCCGGACGACTCCGAGACGCAAAGTTTTAAACTGCTCAAGGGCAACTCGTACCGCCTCACCATGAACTGGCAGGGCTCCGGCGAGCACGTCGAACCTTTCTGGTACTGCTGGGAGGCCCAAATCGAGGGGCTGCCCGCCTCGCAGGCTTATATCAACTCCGGCGATGTTGATTCCGCCGTCCGCGTCCCTGGCGTTGCGGAAACTGTCGTCGGCGACGGCTGGATCGCGGAAAACCCGGACGGGTTGCTCACGGCGCACGTCCACACGAACGACGACGGCACCGGCAACGTCGTCGGGGGGCTTGAGGCCATCCTGTACGTGCCGAAGGTGGAGTTTTTCGAATCGTCTTTTACAGATTATGACTTTTCACCGTCACTGAGCGAAGAAGCCCGAATCGGAGCGAGAATCAAGCCGACGCCACCCGATGTCGGCTTTGAGGGGCTGTCGTTTAAATTGGAGCTCGTCCGGGAGACCGAGAGCGGCGGGGAGCAGCACATCGGCTGGGTGAAGGTCGACACCGATTCGACGCCAGAATCCCGGCCCGTATCGTTCGCGTCCATGGCGTTCGACTGGGACGGCCTTTCTTCTACCACTCTAGAGTCGGCCAACGGGCGCGACGCGTTTCAAGGGGTCGCCGCGTCTTCAGTGCGCGTCTTCCCCTCCGTGACCGCCGGCCAGCCCGTGCCGCCGCCGTTTGTCACCGCCGTGGCCAAAATCGTCCGCAACAGCGACGAGTTCGTGGTGTGCGAGGCCAGAAGGCGCGTCTGCATCCCGCAGGTTGTGAAAATGCTGTACGATGCTGGTGCCGTGAACCGGATTAAGACGGGGTTGGCCGGGACAACAAACGGTGTACCCGTGACTTACATCCAGCCGGTCTCAGACGCCGAATGGTTGACGATGCGCACGTCGATTCCGTCTGGCGCACAGAACCTCATCAACTACACGGACGCGAACATCCGGTTTGTGAGCGACAGTACCGTCGTTTTGGCACCCTACAAGACCGTTTGGGTTGTTAGCCAAAACTCTAATGTTCACGGTGTGACTGACGATTTTAGCTTCATGAACGCGAATCCGAATGGCCAGGCATTCGTTGACGTCAATACGCTTTACAACAATCTTCCGGTCTATCCAAATGTGATGAACGGGACTTTCGCTTTGCCCGTCACGCCCAATGAAGTGCGGTTGCACTGCATCCGTGTGGCCGTGCATGAAAGCGGCCACATGTTCGGCCTTGTGGCGAACAATGATGTGTTGGGCGGCGACGCGGACAGCCACAACCCGGACCCAACCGGTTACCGCGTGATGGATGACGGCGCGACCGTGACTTACGAAGTCCGGTTTGGGAGAGCAGGATCGTGGGGATGGAAAACCCTGAACATCAACTACCTGAAGTTCGTGTTCCCGAAGGAATAAAAAGGAAGGTTTTTATGAAAGCCATAATGCTGTTTTGTGTGTTTTCTGTTGCCTGTTCAAATGCTGCTGAAAAAAGCGGCCTAACGAACCTTGTGTATGATGCCAATCTAGGCCTGTGGATTGGCACCGACAACACACCAATAACCAAAGCCACAGAAGATGAACTTCTTAGGAGGAAGATGCGGGAAGCTCTCCCGTACAGCAGGACGGAAGTCCCAGAGTTTTATAGACTGCGAACGCTCGGCCAGCTTGCCAAGATCAGCGACGGTATCGTGGTCGGCGAGGTTGTGTCTGTCAGTGTAACTGCAACTACAGTCACGTCTACACCGCCTCGATTGATGAACGATGTCTCGTTTTCCGTAAATGTTGTAACCGTTTTGCTCGGGGACATCTCGCTAGGAAAAATCAATCTTGAAGAACAATGGCCGAATGACGACTTTCAGAAGATGTTAGTAAAAAACAAGAAGCCTTACCTGTGGAACAGGAAAAGACAGCCCAAAACCGGTGACCGGGTGCTTATGTTCCTTTTGAAGGAACCTGGTCTGGGATACGACCAAGGTGAGCGCGCATTCGACTTTGAGAAAATCGCGACGCCAAGAAACGGAGCGTATCACCTCGCCCGCGGAAGCGATGGCATCCGGTATCTCGACACGCCGGAAAACACTACGAACTATCTCAATGCGGCAGAGGGTTACTTGAGGGAACTGCGGGGAAAGAAGCGCTATGCCGACAGCTATTATTCGTTTCTGGCCGATCTGACCCAGTCGCCCGTGCAGAGCATCCGCGAGGACGCGCGGAGCGACATGATGTATTTTGTCGAGACCTGTCCGTTTTTCGACAAGAACAGAATCCAGTCTGACGACCGGATCGACGAAGCCATCAAATACTGGATCAATCCCGCCGCCCTACAAGAAACAAAACCGGAGCTGCAAAAGACGAACTGATGCGGTATCTTGGACACACTGACGGGCTGGTGGACGGCGCGGAGGCGGCCTTGGGCACCTCGCCGGCGAACTCCGACTCCGACGGCCTGCCTGGCAAATGGGAGGCGGAGAACGCTTTAGACCCGCTTTCCGCAGCGGGCGATGACGGCGCGAACTGCGACCCGGACGGCGACGGGCTTCTGAACCGCGACGAATTCGCGCATGACGCCGACCCTCAAAAAGCCGACTGGGACGAAGACGGGCTGACAGACCTTGAAGAGGTCGGCGGCATCACCCCGGCGGACATCCCGTGGTTCGACCTCTCGGCGGGC
>CAZTDL010000622.1:0-3044 GCA_964612775.1 uncultured Lentisphaeraceae bacterium | reverse complement strand
CGCTGATCGACGGGGTCAGCGTTTTTTCAAGTTTCGAGAGTTTCCTTAAGGTCGTTTCCGTATCGAGATGAAAGAGCTTTTCTTTGAGTCTTTCAGCCGCAGAAGAGGAACCGCTTAGATTCCCGTCTTCAGCCGCTAAAGCGGGTGTCTTGCCCCCGCCGGATCGGCAATAACGACGTGGCGCTTTCAGTGCCAGCCACGGCGCGAGGATCAGTAGATCCGAGAGGTGCTCTTCGCAATTTTTCTTGAGTGTTATAACCCACTCTTGGAGGTTCGCATGGTCGTTTGTCAACCCGGCAGCCAGTTGGGTAACTTGATCGGTTGTTCTTTTTAACAAGCCAAAAGCCGTTTGTAAGCAGGAAGGGGTGATGGTCAGTTCCTCTTCGAGCTTAATCAGTGCGGCATTATCGCGTGAAAGCTCTCGCAGCACACCGACCGTATCGCGCAGACCGGAGATGATTTTTGGGACGAACAAGGCTTCATCGGCCTGTTCTCTCAGGCCTGAGCCGAGTGTCAACAGATGCCCCGAAAGATTGCCGCTGTCCACGCTGGAAACATAGAGCGGGAGGAGGGCGTGAAGCGTCTGCGTTTCATACCAATTGTAAAAGTGGCCGCGATGCCGTTCGAGCCGTTGCAGGGTGGCGAGGGTGTCTTGCGTGCGACGGAGCAAGCCGCCCGCCGAAAGGTAGCCTAAATCATAGGCGGATAAATTGGCGAGCAACGACAGTCCAATATTTGTGGGTGATGTGCGCGAAGCTATTTTGGGTACAGGAACTTCCTGGAAATTGTCCGGCGGCAGCCAGTTCTCCTGCGCGGTGACAAAGGTCTCAAAGTAATGCCATGTCTTACGGGCGGTGTGGCGCAGGAACGTCATTTGTTCCGCCGTTAAATCTTGCGACCGGGCGTGTATGGGTTGGCTGATCCACCAAGCTATCCAGGGTGAGGCACACCAGAGGCTCAGAAGCGGTAGCGCGACTGCCAGTTGCTCGGGTTGCTGTGTGACGAGATAAAGTCCCGCCGCTATGGCAACCGTCGGGGCGAACCACATGGCGGCGAAAGAGTCAGTAAGTTCTGCTGTCCGCGTGTGTTCGGCATCACTCGACGTTTGCCACTCGAGAAGTTTTTTGCGCGTCACCCATAGACGTAGCAGCGCCTTCCCGATCGCGTCAAGGCTGATGAACGCGTGATAGGGGAGAAAGGCTATTTCGAGCACGATCTGACCGAGTTGCAGACCGCACGATGCGGCTATTCCCTCCGCATGTAATGCCCATGGCAGGACTGACGATTTGCGGATCGCGTTGACCAGTAGCGCCACTAGGCTGGGGAGTGCGATGAGCGAAAGAACCAAAAGAGAGCCAAGTTCACCGAACGCGGGTAACAGAATCCAAAAGCCCAAGATAAGGAGTAACAAAGCAACGGGAACGAGACTGCGCCTCAGGTTGTCAAATATCTTCCACTGTGACAACAGAGAGAGCGGATTGGCCATGAGACGGTTCGTCGGGCCGGGGACCCGCGATCGGAGCCATTGCACGATCTGCCAATCACCTCGAATCCACCGGTGGCGACGTCTTATGTCCACGTTATAACGGGAAGGGTAATCTTCGTAGAACGACACGTCGCTCACGAGTCCGGAGCGGGCATAACAGGCTTCCAGCAAGTCATGGCTGAGAATGGTGTTTTTCGGGAAGCGTCCGTCCGCCGCGCGTTGGAAGGCGTCCACATCGTAAATCCCTTTGCCGATAAAGGAGCCTTCGCGGAAAATGTCCTGATAGACATCTGATACTTCCCTTGTGTAAGGGTTGATGCCCGTATCGCCTGAAAATAGACGTACAAACCAAGAGCGCCGCGCGCTTGGCAGGCTGGCCCCCACACGCGGTTGCAAAATGCCGTAACCGTCGGTGACAATTCCGAGTGCCGCATCGAAGGTCGGTCGGTTCAAAGGATGGGCCATCGTGCCCACAAGTTGCCGTGCGGTATCGCGCGGCAATTGGGTGTCGGTGTCGAGCGTGATGACATACTTGATTAAAGGGGAAAAGGCGATCGTCCCGACAATCTCGGAAAAGCAATTTGGGCTGCCGCCCCGTAACAGTGCGTTAAACTCTGTCAGCTTCCCTCGCTTGCGTTCGTATCCCATCCATACGCCTTCTTCCGCGTTCCAGAGACGCGGACGGTGAAACAGGAAAAAGAGGTCAGAATGGTCGATTCCATATTTACGGTTCAGCATCTCGATGCCGGTCCGTGCCCGACGAAGCCATTCGTGATCATCCGGCAGATTTTCCGCTGCCGCGTCGGGAAAATCCGTCAACAGGGCGAAGTGAAGATGCGGATCACGATTCGCGAGACAATGGATCTCCAAAGTCTCGATAAGATGATCGATGGCTTTCAAGCCGGTGAGCATGGTAGGCACGACGACCATGGTGCGACATTCCGACGAGATGCCGGATGAGGTGTCAATGCGCGGAAGCCGACGAGGCGGCACCAACAGTGTGGCCACCCAGTTTATCAAGGCAACGGCCAGTTGGCTGGAACCAAGGAAAAAGACGATGGTGATGGAAACGAGTTTCCAGCCCGACAAGCCAAGCCTCATGGCCTGCCACATAAAACAGAGTGTTGCGAAACACGTAAACAATCCGATACCGCCCACATAAAAAGTCAGCGGATAACGGCGGATACTCCGTTCAATCAGCGTTCGTAAAGGCCATCGCATGCGCGTCAGCCGCACCAGTATGGTTTGGCCCTTATCAATCAGATAGAAACCGACATGGGCAGTCCGGTCTGTTCGTCCCGCTTGCCGGGCGCTGTCTGCCGCCAATTGGATCGCCCGCTGCGCGATTTCCACTTCCGATAGCCGACTGTGCTTGGCAAAGAACTCGACCGCATGGCGATAATGATCGCGGGTCGCAAAATCCATCGCGCGGTATACATCGGCCGGGTCGGAACGTAATATCCCTTCGACCCGACTCAGCGTCTCAATAAATTCCTTCCAATCCATGGCGCTTAAAAAACGCAGACTGGCAATGCTGTGGCTGACGGAAACTTGGTCG
>CAZTDL010000621.1:0-3052 GCA_964612775.1 uncultured Lentisphaeraceae bacterium | reverse complement strand
TGAACGATGCACAAAACCGCGGACGAGGCCGTCCGCGCCCCCAGTCTCACACCCATCCCTGTCAAACCGACACGCACAGGTCAGTGAAACGGAGATGCGCCCGTATCACGGTCTGGAAAGGCTCGGCTCAATTGGAGATTTTTCGGCCGCCGCAGAACGTTTCCCCACCATCACACTTGCCGCGCGTTACACCACGCGGCCTTGGCGGCCTCATAAACCTGCTTGGGCGCAACATGGTTAGCCTTGGCGAGACGCTCGCAGGCGGCGTGTTCGGGCGAAGCCGTAACATCCTCGCCATTCCGCAGCGGCCCGATCTTCACGGGAACCTCGCCCCACGGCGTGGCAACATTCTCGAAACGTCGTGCCAATTCCTTGCGCCCGACGGTGTGAAAGCGGATGCCGAAAGTCGTCGTCGAACGAAAGATCCGCTGACAGACGGACTCGACATCCGCCGCCTTGACCAACACGCTAAGCAACGTGCCTGCGCGGCCTTTTTTCATCAGGATGGGCGTACACCAAACATCCGTCGCGCCATGCTCCAAGAGCTCGTTGCTCAGCGCGCCCACCCATTCCGGATTACAGTCATCAAGATTGGTTTCGAGCACCACCCGCGCCTCCTCCGACGCGGATGGTGCGTTTATCGCGCAGGGTTCGGAAAGAAGCGTGGCACGTAAAACGTTGGGCCGTCCGTTGAGTGCGCGCCGACCGAAACCGAAGGCACTGCGGAGCACCGTTGCTTCCTTTGGCAACGGCGCAAGCGCGTGCGTCCAGACATTCAGGAGCGCCGCGCCGGTCGGCGTGACGAGTTCGAAAGGCTCATCGGTTTGCGTGACCGTCATCCCCGCCAGCAGCTCCTGCGTGGCAGGTGCCGGATTGGGCATTTCTCCGTGGGCACAGCGGATGGTTCCGACGCCCGAAGGCAACGGACCGCAAGAGACACCGACGACACCGAGCTGTTCCAGCGCCAGACATGAACCCACAATGTCGGCGACCGAATCCCATGCGCCGACTTCATGAAAGTGAACGGTTTCAGGCGTCTTGCCATGGATCTTGGCTTCAGCCTCCGCGAGTTTACGGAAGACACCCAGAGCCAATGAACGTGAGGCTTCAGAAATCGCCGCATGCGAGACGAAGCGTTCGATCTCCGCAAGACCGCGATGCGAGTGCGCGTGCGCGGCCGAAGATGCGGGCACATGCGAATGCGTATGCGCATCCGGCCAAACACCCTCGTCGTGAGTATGGTGATGTTCGGCACACACCGTCACCCGGAGTCCGTTCAACCCGGAGTCGGCCACGGGTTCGGCCTGAAAACGGAGAGGCTCGGGGAAAAAGCCGCGGATGGTTTTCTCGATCTCGGCCACATCCGCGCCCAGAGCGGCAAGGGCTGAAAGGATCATATCACCGCTGGCCCCCCCTACGCTGTCAAATCGGAGATAATAGTTCATGGCGTTAGCTTACAAGGTCTAGGGCGGAATCTTCAACAGGAAAAAAACAGGCGGGGCGCATATTACGCCCCGCCTGCCTTTTCAGTTCGGAAAGAACCGACTCAGTTGAAGACCTCATCAAGCTGGGTCTGCGGATCAACCTGAAGCGAAGCCATATCCTCTTCGCTGATCGGCTCCGCCAGCGGCACGAGCTTGATGTGGCGGTGCAGCGGGAAACCGGTACCGCCCGGGATCAAATGCCCGAGGATCACGTTTTCCTTGAAACCGCGCAGTTCATCCACGCGTCCCATGGTCGCCGCATCGGTCAGCACACGCGTCGTATCCTGGAAGGATGCCGCCGAGATGAAGCTGTCGGTTTCGAGCGAGGCCTTGGTAATGCCCAGCAATGCGGGCTGAGCCTCGGCCGGGCGCTTACCTTCCGCCACGATCTCTTCGTTGATCTCCAAGAACCTCTGGCGAGAGACCTGCTCACCCCAGAGGAAGTCGGTATCACCCGGATTGGTGATGCGGACTTTACGCAACATCTGACGCACGATGATCTCGATGTGCTTATCGTTGATTTCCACGCCTTGCAGACGGTAGACCTGCTGGACTTCGTTGACCAAGTACCGCTGCAGTTCCTGAGGACCGCAAACGTCCAAGATCTCCTGAGGCACAACCGGACCTTCTGTAAGCTGCTGGCCCTTCTTAACGTGATCGCCCTTGAACACGACGACCTGTTTACCCATCGGAATCAGGTGCTCTTCATTATGGCCTGTGATTTCATCACGCACAATCAGGCAGCGCTTGCCACGCTGATGTTCGCCGAAATCCACAATACCTTCAATTCGCGAGATTTCAGCCGCGTCCTTGGGCTGACGCGCCTCGAACAATTCCGCAACACGCGGCAGACCACCGGTAATATCACGCGTTTTCGCCTCTTTACGCGGCGTCTTTGCAATCATCTGACCGGGGGATACCTTCGCGCCTTCCTTCACCATCACGATCGCGCCGGCCGGGATGTGGTAAAAGCCCAAAATCTCCCGGGTCTGCGGATCGGTCACGATGATCTGCGGATGCAGATCTTCCTTGGTCTCAAGCACGAGCAGCGTGTGCGTACCCGTCTCTGCATCTTGATCGGTGCGGACGGAAACATCATCCACAAAGTCCTGGAACGACACCACACCATGCTTTTCAGCAAGGATGGGGACCGAGTGCGGATCCCACGTGGCCACGCGCTGTCCGGCCTTGACGGCGGAGCCGTCCTCGGCAAGCAACACCGTGCCCATCTGCAGGATGTAGGTGTCAATCTCAGTGCCTTCGCCATCGACGATCTGGATCGTGCCGTTCTTGTTCAGAACGACGGTATGCCCCTCATCGTTGCGGACGATACGCAGATCGCAATATTTAATGAAACCCGCGTTCTTGAGCACAATTTCAGGAACCTTGGAAACCGTCGACGCCGTACCGCCGATATGGAACGTACGCATCGTCAGCTGAGTGCCCGGCTCGCCGATGCTCTGGGCGGCCACAATGCCGACCGCCTCCCCCAACTCTACTACCCGACCCTTAGCCAAGTCTTTGCCGTAACAAGTTTGGCACAGGCCGTGTTCAGACTGACAGTTGAG
>CAZTDL010000620.1:0-3058 GCA_964612775.1 uncultured Lentisphaeraceae bacterium | reverse complement strand
TGTCGGCCAGTATTATGACCAGGTGCCGCGCCAGACGGGGCCTTCTGAACCGGATATCCAGAACCTCTATCTTGTGCTTGCGGCTTCTTGCGGACTTCCCGCGCTGTTCGCTTTCCTCGCAATGCTTGTCGCTGCCGCGTGCCGTGCGGCGCGCGCGGCCATTCTGTGTCAGTCGGCGTCCTGTTCTGCCTTGGCGATGGGAGTGGTCGGCGCGTGTTCGGCTTTCGCGATAACGGCCGTGTGGCATCCGTTGCTGGTGCGGGGCATCGGGCTTCCGCTCGTTTTTATTTTGGCGCTCGCCCGCCATCTTTCAGAACCGGAGACCGCCGATGGACCCTAAGCAAATCGATGCTTCGCGCGTTTTTGAACTTCCGGTGCGCAAGATCCGTAACCGGGTTTTGCGTTTCTTGGTCCGTTTGGTCAAAAGGCCGGTCGAACGTATCAGCGGTTTGCGCGAGGCGGACCGTACGTATGCTCGTGCGTGGAAAATGCCGAAAGAGATCCCTTTCTGCGACCGTGCCCTGCAAGCCGTGGGAGTGCGCGCCGATTTTTCTGAGGACGAATTGGCGCGGGTGCCCAAAGAGGGTGCGGTGGTGGTGGTGTCCAACCATCCCTTTGGCGGCATTGAGGGGGTCATCCTTCTCTCCCTGTTGCGGCGCGTTCGCCCGGACGTGAAGGCGATGGCCAATTTTCTGCTGAGCGCGATTCCCGAGATGCGCAACGATTTCATTTTCGTTGATCCTTTCGCCTCGAAGAATTCGGCTAAGGCTAATCTGCGGCCGATTAAGGAAAGTCTGACGTGGCTTAAAGATGGGCATCTGCTGATTGTCTTTCCTTCGGGCGAAGTGTCCAGTTTTGACTGCGGTACGCTGCGTGTGCGGGACCCCGCGTGGAGCCCCAGTATCGCCGCCCTGGTGCGTAAAACCCACGCGACCGTGGTGCCGGTGTTCTTCCCCGGGAATAACGGTCTCGTTTTCAACATGGTCGGCTTTATCCATCCGCGTTGCCGCACTCTGCTGTTGCCGCGCCAGATCGTCAATAAAAAGGGGCGCGTTTTGACGGCCCGGATCGGTACGCCGTTGACGGCCAAGGCGCTGGCGCCGTTCGCCTCGGACGATTTGCAACTCATCAAGTATATGCGTTTTCGGTCCTATCTGTTGGCCGAGAGGGAGACGCACCGCACGCGGCGTTTCATTTCTCTGCATCCGCCGATGATGCCGCCGGATCCCATTATCGCGCCGATTTCCTCCGAGACGTTGGCGTGTGAAATCAACGGTCTGCCTGAAAGCGCGAAATTGATCGCCGCAGGCGATTTTGTGGTCTATATCGCCGCCGCTTCGCAGATTCCATCCTGTCTGCGTGAAATCGGGCGATTGCGCGAGTCCACTTTCCGTTCGGTTGGCGAGGGTACCGGCAACGCGGTTGATCTTGACGTGTTCGATGAGTACTATAACCATTTATTCATGTGGAATGCCGCGCGGCAGGAGATCGTGGGCTCCTATCGGCTTGGTTTGACGGACAAGATTGTGGCCGAGCGGGGCGTCCGCGGACTTTATACGCGAACGCTATTCAAGTTCGATGAGGCGCTGATGGCGAAAATCCCCCCCGCCATTGAAATGGGCCGCTCTTTTATCAGGACGGAGTATCAGAAGGCCTACACGTCGCTTTTTCTTCTCTGGAAAGGCATTTCCGCTTTCATCGGACGCAATCCTCACTATCGCGTGCTCTTTGGTCCTGTCAGTATCACGAATGAATACCGTGAGGCCTCGCGTTGCATGATCTTGGCTTCGATGCGTCAGACCTGCATGGCGGACGATCTCGCGCCGTTGGTGAAACCCAAGTTTCCGCCCAAGCCGCCGAAGCGGTCCGAATGGTGTCTGCCCCGGTACAGGGAATATCTCAACTCGATCGATCAGGTGGCTGGTTATGTGTCGGAGATCGAACCCGACGGGAAGGACATTCCCGTTTTGCTGCGCCAGTATCTGAAACTGAGCGGTAAGCTTCTCGCCTTCAATGTTGATCCTGATTTCAGTTCGGTCGTGGATGGCCTGATTATGGTGGATCTCTCGCAGTCCAGTCCCAAGACGTTGCGTCGCTACATGGGCAACGAGGTTGCGGAGGCCTACTTCAAATATCACGGCATTGTAGAAACAAACGAAGAGCCGGGGCCCAAAACAAACGCCTGAGGCTTCAATCTGAGCCAAGTAATCCCATGCTCTCTCATCTTTCAGTTAGAAATCTTGCGATCGTCGAGGAGGCCTCCGTTGATTTCGGGGCCGGCCTCAACATAATCACCGGTGAAACCGGCGCGGGGAAGTCGGTGCTGATGGGTGCGCTTGACTTGGTGTTGGGCGGGCGCGCCGACAAGTCGGCCATTCGCGACGGTGCCGCCGAGGCGTGGGTAGAGGCCTCTTTCAGCTTGGCCGATACGAGCGGTATCGACGCGTTGCTTGAGGCCGGCGGCCTTCCTGCCTGCGAAGAGGGGGCGCTGCTGGTGCGGCGGTCGATTTCCGCGACGGGCTCCGGCCGTTGTCTCGTGAACGATGCGTCGGCCACGGTTCAAACCTTGCGACGGCTTGGAACCCTGCTGGTCGATATCCACGGTCCCTACGATCATCAGTCGTTGCTTGATCCCGATTTTCAGCGCGATGTGCTGGATGCCTATGGTCACTGTGCGCCGCAACGGAACCATTACGCCGAAACATGGCATGAGCTGAAATCTTTGGAGGAACGGTTGGCTCTGTTGCAGGGCGATACCGCCGACATCGCCGCTGAGATTGACCGGCTCCAGTTTGTCGTGGATGAAATCATGCGCGCGGGGCTTACCGCTGCCGATGAAGAGGAACTGATCGAACAGCATGCTCTGGCCGCGAACGCCGAGCAGATTCTTGCGCTTGGTTCTGTCGTGGCCGGGGCGCTCACCGATGGCGAAAATTCGGCGTTTGACCTGCTTGCCAACATTCAGAACCAGCTTGCCGAACTCGCCCGTATTTTGCCCGAGGCGGCCACGTGGCGAACCGATGTGCAAGGTCTTGCCGTGCAACTGCAGGATTGCGGG
>CAZTDL010000619.1:0-3064 GCA_964612775.1 uncultured Lentisphaeraceae bacterium | reverse complement strand
TAATGGCCAAACCCAACCCTGATCCTTCATGATTACGGGTAAATGCTGTTGAAACCTGTTCAAACGGGCGCAGCACGGCCGATAATTTATTAGCAGGAATTCCTATCCCTGTATCTGTGACCTTGATTGAAACGTGATTTTGAAATGCATCAATGCCCAGAGTAATCGTGCCACCCGATGGCGTGAATTTAACGGCATTAGACAACACATTCAACATAATCTGCATAACCGCACGACGATCCGCAACAATATCATCCACGACGTTGAAGCGAACCACTACTGCGGCTGCGGCATCTATCTGGACGAAGGGTCGTCACACCTTCTCGTCGAAAACAACTGGGTCTATGACACCATGTCCGCGCCCCTAAACATCCATTACGCCAAAGAAGTCACCGTGCGCAACAACGTGTTCGCCTTGGGACGACAGGAGCAACTCGCCCGAGGATGGCACGAACCGCACACGACGATGTACTTCGAAGGAAACATTGTCTTCGGTAAAGAAAAGAAACTGTTTCTCGGCAACTGGAAGGATGTGCCTTATCCGTTTCACATCAACCCGAATATCAAAACCGGCCCCGTTCAGATGACCAGCACATTCGACTGCGACTGGAACCTATACTATTGTCCGACGCTGAAACGCGGCGAAGTCCAGTTCGCCGGCGGCACATGGGAAGCGTGGCAGAAGCGCGGCAAGGACGTTCACTCGCAATACGCCGATCCGCTGTTCATGAATATCGAGCAGGGCGACTTCCGGCTGAAGCCCGAGTCGCCCGCCTGGGCGCTCGGTTTCCGCGAGATCGACATGAGTACCGTCGGCCCGCGCACATTGATCGGTCCCTGAACGCACTTCAAAAACAGGCTGTCTGGAAAGGATGTCATGCAATCTCAATCACACGCTGCACGCTGCGCGCTTCTGATCGCCAGCACATGGGTCGTCTTCGCGGCGAACGCCGCCGAGTACGCCGTCTCTCCCCGCGGCAACGACACGGCCGCCGGAACAAAAGAAGCCCCGTGGCGCATGCTCGGCCACGCCTGCGAAATCGCCGCACCGGGCGATACGGTTCTTCTCCGCGAAGGCGTTTACCGCGAAACGCTGACGCCCAAGCGCTCCGGTGAAGCCGGCCGGCCGATCCGCTTTCACGCCGCGCCCGGCGAGAAGATCGTCATCAGCGGCACGGAACCGCTCGTCGGCGCGTGGAGTCCCTATCGCGGCAGCATTTACGCGCTGAAGACCGACCGCAAATTCATTCAGCTTTTCGCGGACGGCAAAATGATGCCCGAAGCCCGCTGGCCCAATTCTCCGGCCGACGATCTGATGGGCTACCGTCGGGCCGTCACCGGCAAAGGCACCGGCTACGAAACGCTTTCGGACACGAATCTGCCCGCCGGCAACTGGAAAGGCGGCATCGTCCTGATGTGGCCGGGCGACAGCTGGGTCAGCGACACCCGCCGCATCGCGGACTATCGGCCGGGCCAGTCGCTGCGGTTCGACCACACGACCAAACCCACGCGGCCAGACCCCTACCACGCGATCGATCCCTACGCGCCGCGCGAGGGCAACAACTACGTGCTCATGGGCAGCCTCGACGGACTGGACGCTCCCGGCGAGTGGTTTCTCGACGAAGCGGCAGGCACGGTTTATCTGTGGACGATTGACGGTGCCGCCCCGGAAAAACACGCGGTCGAAATCAAGCAGCGCGACCTCGCCTGCGACCTGAGCAAGTTGGGGTTCATTGAAATCAAGGGCCTCGAGATCCTCGGCGCGGCCGTCAGCATGAGGGCGGCGCACGACTGCCGCCTGGACAACTGCCGCCTGCGGTACGTCGAGCACTACCGGGACTGCGAACGGGAAAAGGTGCCGCCGGCCTTGAATGTCGTCACCGGCACAAACAACGAGTGGAATCGATGCCTTGTCGCCTATGGGGCCACGACGGCTCTGAACATCAGCGGCGTTAGCAACCGGTTCATCAACTGCGTGCTGCACGACGCCAACTACCTCGGCACCGGCCGGGGCGGCCTGGACCTCGGAGGTTCCGTCGCCGCACAAGTGCGGCACTGCACGCTCTCGCGTTCCGGACGCGACATGGTGGGACACGGCGGCAGCAAGAAACTCCGCTTCGAGTACAACGACATGTTTTACGCGAATCTCTTGAACAGCGATGCCGCCGCCATCTACTGCTACGGCACCGACGGCGAAGGCGGCATCATCGCTTACAACTGGGTTCACGACAACGTCGGCGACCACACGGTCGGCATCTATCTCGACAACTTCTCCAAGAATTTCTTTGTCCATCACAACGCGGTCTGGAACAACAGTTCGGTGGACATCAACCTCAACAGCGATGCTCTCAATCACTTGATCTGCAACAACACGGTCTCGCAGTCAGCCAGGCCGTTCGGCACTTACGCCCACCGGGGTTACACGCCCACGATGAAGGGCACCCGGATCATCAACAACCTCGTCAACGAGAAGCTACAGCTGAAGAACCCGCACATGTTTGTCCAAGGCGAGCTGGGGCCGGAAATCCACCACAACGGACAAGGCGCATTGGACCGCGAGGGATATCCCACGGCAGATTCGAAGGCCATCGATGCGGGCGTCATTGTGCCGGGTATCACCGACGGCTTCCAAGGCAAAGCCCCCGATCTCGGCGCTTACGAATTCGGCGGCCCGCGCTGGACGGCCGGAGCCGACTGGTGCGACCCGGACGCCGTCACCGCTCCTCCGAAAAATCTGCAGCATCAGCCGCAGCCCCCTATTACAGACGCCACGATGATTAAAAACGGCTTGGTGCTGTGGCTCGACACCCAGGCCCAAACGACGCTCGACCGGGCACCCGACGGAACGGTTCTCGCGTGGCGCGACCGCTCGGCCTCCGGTCTTGTCGCCAAGCCGACCTACACGAACGGCGCGCCGAAATTCGTCGCCGACGGCCTTCAGGGAAAACCCGTGATCCGGTCTTTCGGCAGAGCCCGCCTGCTGATCAGCAGCCTCCGTCGCGGACCGGGCGCAGTGACCGCGCTGATCGTCTCGCAGGGGCTTGACGCCACCGGTCCGTCTTGG